>DASXMC010000076.1:0-5354 GCA_036495885.1 Allostellaceae bacterium
GAGGCCTGTGCGGCGCGAGGCAACCAATCGAGCCTGGTCGAGGCCGGGCGGGGCGGAGTGGCGCATGACACGGACGCCACCCTGCCGGCGCTCTATATCGCCGGCCGCGATCTCGGCCGCGGACCGCATGCCGCCGGCCAGCCGGCCGGGGCCGAGCCCGCGCTCCCCCGCCACGCTGCGCTTCACCTCGCGATGCTCTGCGGCGAGCGATGACCAGCGCCGCCAGCGAGGCAGCGCCCCGCATCCACCCGGCCCGCGGCCGCATCGCTCGACTGCTGCGAAGCACCGAGCTGAAAGCGCTGATCGGCGGCAATATCGTTGCCGCAATCATCATATTGCTCCGCGGCTACGGCGTGCTGCAGCCTCTGGAACTGCAGATTTACGACGCCTTGGTCGTCGCCTGGGCGGGACATCAGCCAAGCGATCGCGTCCTGGTGATCGGCGGGACCGAAGCCGATGTCGAAAATTTCGACTGGCCATTGCGCGACGGCGATCTCGCCACCCTCTTGGAACGCGTCGAGAGCTGGAAACCGCGCGTGATCGGCGTTGATCTTTACCGCGACCATCCGGAGCCGCCCGGCACCGAGCGGCTGGCGGCGGTTCTCGCCAAATACAAGAACATTGATTGGGCGTTCAAGCTCAAGGACGCCCATAGTCCAGGTGTCCCCCCGCCCGCCCTGTTGCGCGGCACCGATCGCGCGGTACTTGCCGACACAATCCCTGATTCAGGGAATATCGTCCGACGTGGGCTGCTCTTTGCCGATGATGGCGCCAACAATTATCCCGCGATGGGGATGGCTCTGGCGCTCGGGTATCTGGCTTCCGCGGGGATCGGGCTTGGACCAGGGCCCGATGACGCCATGCGGCTGGGCAGGGCAGTGCTCGCACCGCTCGACGACTCGCGCGGCCCTTATATCCGGGTTGACAGCCGTGGTTATCAGATCCTGCTCGACTATCGCGGCGGACGCAATCCCTTCCCGTTCAAGAGCATCGGCGACGTGCTGCACCACGATGACGCGGCACTCGCTCGCGGTCGGGCGGTCATCGTTGGTGTTACATCGGTGAGCGTCAACGATTCTTTTTCCACGCCCTTCAACAGCGGCTTCCATAATGGTGAACCAATATTTGGCGTAGTCCTCCACGCTCATCTCGCCGACCAGCTGATTCGCGAAGCCATCGACAGCGCCCCCATCATCACCGGTCTTCCGCGGGCCGCCGAGGATGGTTGGATCTGGGGATGGGCGATGGCCGGCACCGTGCTTGGAACGCTGATCGCGTCCTCGATCCCAGCGGCGCTCGGCACCACTGCGGGGTTGCTGGCGCTGGCCGGTATTGTTTACGGGGCGTTTGGCGCTGCCCTGTTCCTGCCCGCACTCCCCGCGGCGATCGCCTGGGTCGGGGCGGCGGGCTTGACCAACCGGATCATGCACGCTGCCAGCAACCGCACTCGCGCGCTTTTACGGAAAAGCTTCGAGCATTATCTTCCTCCCGCCGTTATCGCGCAAATGCTCGACTCGAATACATTGCCGAAACTAGGCGGTGAGCGGCGGGAACTCACGGTGCTGTTTACCGATGTTGCTGGATTTACCACGCTCTCTGAAAGCATACCTCCAGAATTTCTTGCCACTTTATGCATCGATTATTTTGATGGTGTGTGCGGCGCGATCTTTGAGTACGGCGGGATGGTAAACGAGTTTATCGGCGACGCGGTGCTCGCGTTTTTTAACGCACCGCTCGAGCAACCGGACCATGCCGACCGAGCGGTCGGCGCGGCATTGGCCGTCGAGAAGTTTGCTTCCCGCTTTAGCGCCGAGCAGAAGTCCCGCGGGGTCGATTTTGGCCATACCCGCATCGGCGTTCACAGCGGCGAAGCAATCGTCGGCAATGTCGGTACCCGGTCACGGCTCAAATATTCTGCCCTCGGCGATATGCTGAACACCGGGTCGAGACTCGAAGGGCTCAATAAGGCGATTGGCTCCCGAATCTGCGTTTCCGGAGAAACTGTTGGCAAGTCGAAGCAACACCGTTTTCGCCCGGTCGGGACTTTCGTGGTCAAAGGCCGCCATCGGGGAACCGAGGTATTCGAGCCGCTCGCCGCAACGGACGAGGCGAGTGACCGGCTCGATCGCTATGAAGCTGCCTTTCGAGCGTTGACGGCGGGGCTGCCGGAAGCTGGCGAACTGTTCACTGCGCTGCACCGCGACTACCCTGATGACCCATGTATCTCATTTCATTGCCAGCGCTTTGCTGCCGGAGAATCGGGAACAGTAATCGTCATGACCGAGAAATGAGCGGCATTCGCGTATGGGCGGCGCTGTTGGGGGTGGCGCTCCTTCACATCGGATCGGCAGCCGCACAAGTTGCGACCGGGCGCACCGCCGCACTCGATTACCTCGGGCGCGGGACGGCGGCGTTTCGGGCCGGCGACATCGTCGCTGCGACGCAACACTGGTCCGAGGCGATCCGAATGTGCCGCCAGAGCGGCGACACCGATCTCGAAGCGCAGGCCCTTGCCAGGCGCGGCGAGGCCTATAGGCTCGAAGGCTATTACAGGGATGCGAGCGCTGATCTGCAAACGGCGCTGGCCAAGGCCGAGCAGAGCAGGGATCAGGCGCTGATCGCGGCGACCAGCGGGGCGCTCGGCAATCTCGCGTTTATGTCGCGGCGCACCGCGGTTGCGTTGCCGCTGTTGCAACGCAGTCGCGACCTCTCCAGGCGCCTGTCGGATTGGACGATCCTCGCCGCGAGCGAGAACGACCTCGGCAATCTCTACGCGTCGACCGGGCGGGCGAGCGAAGCGGCAATCGCCTACAATGATGCGATCTCCAGCGCCGGGGCAGCCGGCGACGCCGCACTCGTCGCCACCGCCGAAACCAACGCCGCCCGACTTGCCGTGCGCGGCCACGACGTGGCGCGCGCCACGTCACTGCTGACGCGGGCGGTAGACACGCTCGCCGCCCTCCCGACATCCTATGCTAACGGGCTGGCGCTGGTTTCTGCGGGTTCGGTCGTGTTCGAAGAGCCGGGAGAAATTCCGGGCGACGCTCAGGCGGTTGCCGAACGCGCCTTCGGCGTTGCCGCATCAACCGGTGAAAGGCTGCGAAATTTAACGCTCACCTCGCTCGCTGCAGGCGGCCTCGGCCATCTCTACGAAAGGACGGATCGCCTCGACGACGCCGCGGCCTCGACCGAGCGGGCGGCTTTGGCGGCCCAGCAGGCGTCGGCGCCGGACTTGTCCTACCGCTGGGAATGGCAGCGGGCGCGACTAGCACGGCGGCGCAATGAGACCGATCTTGCTTTGGCCAGCTATCGCCGTGCCGTCGCCGAGCTGCAATCGGTGCGTCAGGACATACCAGTCGAATATCGTGACGGACGCTCGTCGTATCGAACGACCTTCGGCCCGCTCTACCTTGAATACACCGACCTGCTGTTGCGCCGCTCGTCATCGAATGGCGCCGAAGCGCCAGCGCTGATCAAAGAGGCTATCGATACAATCGAACAACTCAAAAAAAGCGAGCTGCAGGATTATTTCCGCGATTCCTGCGTCGCCAGCTTTGAGGCTGAAAGACGCTCGATCCAGAGCATCGCAGCGGGGACAGCGGTGCTTTACCCGATCTCGCTGCCCGACCGGCTGGAGATGCTGGTCGGCATCGGCGCCGAGCAGCGGCAATTCACCATTCCCCTCTCCGAAGCCACCTTGCGGCAGGAAGTCGAGCGCTTTCGAGCACTCCTCGAAAAGCGGACGACCAACGAATACCTAGTCCCCGCCCGGCAGCTCTACGACCAGATCATCCGCCCGATCGAGCCGTTCCTGGCGGAACACCACGTAGACACCTTGGTCATTGTTCCCGATGAGGTATTGCGGGTCGTTCCGTTTGCAGCACTCAATAACGGGAGCGGTTTTCTCGTCGACCGCTACGCCACCGCGATCGCGCCCAGCCTCAAACTGATCGAGCCGAAACCGCTCGCGTCGGTAGGCGGCACAGCCCTTGTTCTCGGGATCTCGCAGAGCGTGCAGGGTTATGTCCGTTTGCCGAATGTGCCGCGCGAGGTTGCCACGGTGCACGCCATCGAGGGCGGCGATGTGTTGCTGAATGATGCCTTTACCCGCGCGCGCTTCAGGAGCGACCTGAGGAGCGGGCAATACAACATCGTGCACATTGCCTCTCACGGGCAGTTTGGCGCCGATCCCAGCCAGACTTTTGTGCTTGCCTTCGATGGCGAGCTGACGATGGACGCGCTCGAAGCGGACATCAAATACGGCCCGTCGCGCGAAAACCCGCTCGAACTTTTGATCTTGAGTGCGTGCGAGACCGCGAGCGGCGACGATCGCGCCGCGTTGGGGCTGGCCGGCGTCGCCCTCAAAGCCGGAGCGCGAAGCGCGCTTGCAACGCTCTGGTATATCAACGACGTCGCATCCGGCGAACTGATCGGCGATTTCTACAAAGCACTGCAGTCAGGGCGGTTGTCAAAAGCGCAGGCGTTACGCGCGGCGCAACTCGAGCTGGCCGCCGACCCGCGCTTTGCCCACCCCGCCTATTGGGCGCCGTTCCTGTTGATCGGGAACTGGCTGTAATACAATAGAATGACGTCGCTTAGGGTCCTTTCCCGCCTGTTCGCCGCGACGCTGACGCTGGCCGCGCCTGTCCCAGCGCTGGCGCAAACCGTTCAGCAGCCGACACCCGCGCCACCACCTGGCGAACCACTGCCAGCATACAAGCCGCCACCCCGCGGCGCGCCCGGCGGCCGCGTCGGCGGTGCGTCGCGCGGGACATACAGGACGTCGGCCCCGCTCCCAACGATCGAGCTGTTGGCGCCGGCGGACCACACCGGGCTGAGCGCCAACCCGGCCCCGACCCTCTACTATTTTGTTTCGGGGCCGGTCTACTGGCCGACCCGGTTCACGATCAGCGCGCCGATGCAGCCTGTCCCGGTGATCGATGCCAAGATTACGCCGCCGAGCGCTGCCGGCATCTACGCTCTCAATGTCAGCGACTATCAGGTTCGACTGCGCCCAGGCATTATCTACACATGGTCGGTGTCGGCGATCATCGATCCCAATGCACGCTCTCGCGATCTTGTGGCCACGGCATCGCTGCTGCTCGGCACTCCCGATCCTGCAGTGGAGAATGCCGTGCGCACTGCCTCACCAGCGCGGCGCGCAGACCTCTATGCCCAAGCCGGTTTCTGGTATGACGCGGTCGCCGCTGCCACCGAGGCCGCACCCTTCGATCGGGATGCCGCACTGGACGCGCTGATGAGCGAAGTCGGGCTGGGCAGATCAGAATACGCGAGCGACGCTGCCAGGGCTGCGGACGCGAGATGAGCTCGGGGTGGGCGACAAAAGGAGGAGA
>DASXMC010000077.1:0-5598 GCA_036495885.1 Allostellaceae bacterium
CCCGAATTCGGCCGGATCAACTATACCGGTTCGATTTCGAGCTCGCAGATCGAAATAACCCATCATTATTTCAATTTGGGGCGGCGGGATATGGACGCCGACGGCACCCTGACCGATGCCCAGAACTGGTCCGACACGACCGATACGGCGATCAACAATCTTGTCACCAATACCGGCGGCAACGGCAAAATTGGTGATCGCGAATTGTTCGAAGCAGGTGCCGCGGTCTACGAAGTCGTCGAAGCGCAGGTTGACCCGACATCAAGGAACGATTTTGGCTCGTGGCGGCTCTTTCTTGTTAACCGCAGCGACGGCACGATCGAACAGCTGCACCCGGCGCTGACCGGCGGCGCCCAATCGCTCGGCAACCCGACGGTCTCTTTTGTGACGTTACCCAAGGATGGGCCAAAGGGCGGGAGGCCGGCGCTGATCTTTACCGCTTTTGTCTTTGGCGAGAATGCCGGGGCCACGCCGCCGGGCGGTCATATGTACGTCTACCCACTCGTCAACCAGCGGCGCGGGCGTTGACGGCGGGTCGGGTCGGGCTGAGCCGCGCCGGCAACGCCAGTGCCAGCGCGAGGCTCGCGATCGCGACCATCCCCGCGACGACGTAAACATTGTGCAGCCCCGCGGCGACCGCATCGCTGACGCGAACGATCATCTCCGGGCTCAATTGGTGCCGGGCGCCTGGCTGCAACAGATGGTTGACCGCGTCCCCAGCTTCGGGGATGCGGCTGCCGACGCCAAAGTTCAGGATCGCCCCAAAGACCGCCGCCCCGACCGAATTGCCGACAATGCGCATAAACATGATCGACGAGGTGGCAGCACCGCGCTCGCCATAACCGACGCTCGCCTGGGTCGAGACCAGAAACGAAGTGTTGCAGAAACCCATGCCTACGCCGATCAACAGCGAGCCGGCAACGGCCCAAGCGAGCGGGCTTTTGGGGCCGAGGGCGATCAGCACCGCGGTGCCGAGGATCAGTGACACACCGCCGATCGCCGCCGCCTGCCGGTAGGAGGTGCGGATCATCAGCCGGCCGGCCGCAAGGCTGGCAAAAGTCCAGCTGACCGACGCGGCCCCCAGCGCCAACCCCGCTTCGGTCGGGCTGCGGCCCATCGCCCCCTGCACATAAAGCGGCAGAAAGCCGTTGATCGACATCATCACGATGCCGGCGGTCAGTCCGCTCAAACTGCCGACGGCGATGACCCGGTGGCGCCACAGCCGCAACGGCAGCACCGGCTCGGCCGCACCACGTTCGTGGGCTGCGAGCGCGACGAGCGCGCCGACCCCGGCCGCGGCGAGCACTATTATCGTCGGCCATCCCGCGTTGTTTCCGAACTCAACCAAGGCCAGCATCAAAGCGCCGGCGCCGAACATCATCAGCACCGAGCCGAGATAGTCGATGCGATGATGGCGCGGCAACCGCCGCTCGTCAAAAAAGAGGGCGAACATGACAAAAGTGACAGCGCCGATCGGCAGGTTGATCCAGAACACCAGGGACCAGGTGACATGTTGGACCAGAAAGGCGCCGAGCATTGGGCCGATGATCGCGGCCACACCGAACACCCCCGAAATGTAGCCCTGGATGCGGGCGCGCTCTTCGGGCTGATAGATGTCGCCGATGATCGTGGTCGCGATCGGTTGGATGGCGCCCGCACCCGCCCCCTGCAAGGCGCGGAAGAGGATCAGCGGCACCATCCCCCAGGCCAGACCACACAGGGTCGAAGCGACGAGAAACAAACCGGCGCCGGCAAAAAATACCCGCTTGCGGCCGTATAGGTCGGCAAGCCGGCCGTAAATCGGAATGGTCACCGCCTGGGTCAGCAGATACGCGGCAAACGCCCAGCTGAATAACCGGAACCCGCCAAGTGCGGCGACGATCGACGGCATCGCGGTGGCGACGATCGAGCTTTCCATCGCCGCCATGAACGTCGCCATCATCACCGCCAGCAACACAAGCCGCCGCGCATTGCGGGCCTCGCTCGACTGATGATCCTGGATCTGATCGCCGGTCGCGGAACGCTCGGTCAAATCGCCCCCATGCACCTTAGCCAAGCGCTGGTCTGTAGCAGCGCGCCCCATTGTCTAACAACGAGGCAGCCCGCAAACCAGCAATGCATAATATTTGATCAGGGTTGGTCTTGGATGTCTGCGGTCATCCCGTTGCCGGTCTTCTCTGGCCCTCCGCACAGCGCACGAGCCGAAAACTTAAGTAAAGTTTTTGCCTGAAACGCGCATCGCCGCCACCGCCGGTCTAGATCGCCGCCACCGCCGGTCTAGAAAGATGGCATGCATGTGAAGCCGGTCACACAGACGGCGGTGGCCGGGCGCGATATTAGCCACCGGATGCCGAAGGTTAACGTGCGGTAGGCCCCCGCAGCGAAGGGGCGCATCGCGGTATGGAGAGCTTTGAGAGCGAGATGTTTGATGCACTACTGAGTTTGACCGCGTTGGTTCTGCTCAGCTGCGCTGTGCCGATCGGTATATTTGTCGGGCGCAACAACATTCGCGCCTTCCGCCGTGAGCTCGTTCGCGATTTGGAGCGATTATTCAGCTTTGCGCGTCTGCCCGATGGCGCCGCGCTGATTATTCCCTCATTTGAGCTTGTTAAATATAAATATGACCCAACCTCTAATCCTGACCGTGATAAGCAGGACAACCCGCATAGCTTTTATTACTATTTGTTGCCGGTATCGATCTACGTTGCCCTGACGGCTCTCGGTTTTCAGATGGCGTTCATGCCGCATGATTCGCCAACACAGAACTATTTTTCCTTCCCCTTGGGCTCTCCTGCTGTTTCCGCCTCTGTGGCTGGCGTCCCTGATGGAGAGCCTCTTTTCGGAGTGCTAACCTACTCGTTTCTCGCCGCTTATATTTGGACCATCCAGTATTTGATTAGACGCATTTCCAATTTCGATCTGGCACCGATTTCGTTTTTTCAATCGGTCGGCCACATTCTGCTGGCGCAATTTACGATGGCGGCGATCTGGCAGAGCGGGATTTTTGGAGAAATGCCGCCTCATCTGGTGGTTGGGTTGGCGTTTCTGATAGGTTTCTTCCCGACCCTGTGCATCGAAGGTCTCGTTGCCAAATTTCCCTGGCTGCGGCTGCGCCGCGTTAGCCCCGATAGTCAGAGCCTGCAAGAAGAGTTTCCACTGGATATGATTATCGGCATCGATCCTTTTATGAAATTGCGGTTGTCTGAGTTCGAAATCAACGATGTTCAGAATCTCGCGACGATCAACCCGATTCAAATCTTTGTCGAAACCCCCTATGGGCTGTACGAAGTCATCGATTGGGTGGCGCAGGCGCAGCTGATCTTGGCCGTCGGGTCGGCGCGGACGCGCCGTCTGCGCGAACTCAACATTCGCACGATCTTCGATCTGGAAAAGGCGCTCGACAGCACCCCGCTGAGCCAGCGATTGTCGACCGCCCTGCTTGGCGAGCCGGTGATCGCCGACCCGGCTCTGCCATCGGCGACCGGGGCGAAATCGAAATTGCACCAGCCGTTGCGGGAGGGGAACAGCGAATTGGTGCTCGATCCCGCAGCAGAACTCGACGCCTTGGTATGGATTATCCGGGACGATCTGCATGTGCAGCGTTTGCGGCAGATCTGGGACGTGATCGGTAATCGGCTAAAAGAGCGGCCTCTCCCCACCGCAGAGGTTCTCGGCAGCGGACCCAGACCGCTTGCCGAAGCGGCCGAGTAGAGGCCCTCGGTGTCGCGCCTGGCGGTGGATGGCAGTTCCACAACTACTCCGGGGACCGGATCGCTTAGCCAACAGGCCGACCCGTCAAAGGCTGCAAGCTTTCGTTGCCTTCGGGACCATGTCTACGAGGCTACCGTTTGTAGGAACGGACGGCGGCGGACGGATCAGGAATGCACAAAGCGGAGGTGGGCGGCGAATTTGCTCAGCCGCGAGGGTCGCGCGATGGCGGCGACAAATGAGCCATGGCGGCACTGTTCGGGTCGGGATCTCCGGTTGGACCTATGCCGGCTGGCGCGGCCAATTTTATCGGCGAGGCTTGCGCCATTCTGCAGAGCTCGCCTTTGCCAGCCGCGAGTTCGGCACCATCGAAATCAACGGAACACATTATTCGCTGCAGCGCCCCGAAGCCTTCGCCCGCTGGTATGACGAAACCCCGCCAGGTTTTGTTTTTGCCGTCAAGGGCAGCCGTTTCATCACTCATTTGAAGCAGCTGCACGATATCACGACACCGCTCGCCAATTTTTTCGCCTCAGGGGTCTTGCGGCTCAAGGAAAAACTGGGACCGTTTCTGTGGCAGTTCTCGCCGCGTTTTCGCTTTGAGCCGGATCGTCTCGAGCCGTTTTTGGCGGCGCTCCCGCGCGACACCGAAGCGGCGGCAGCGCTCGCCGTGAATCATGACCATCGTCTCACCGGTCGCGCCTGGGTCTGCGCCGATGGCCGACGGCGCTTGCGCCACGCGATCGAGATCCGCCACCCCAGTTTTCTCGACCCAGCCTTTATCGCGTTGCTGCGCCGGTACAACGCGGCGCTGGTTTTTGCCGATTCGATGGAATGGCCCTATGCCGAGGATTTGACTGCTGATTTCGTCTATTTGCGCCTGCACGGCTCCAAGGAGCTCTATGCGAGCGGTTATTCCGAGTGCGAACTTGGTTGGTGGGCGGCGCGCATCGAGCTGTGGGCCCGGGGCGGACAACCCCGGGATGCGCGGCTCGCCGCACCCGCGCAATCGGCGGCTCGGCGCCGTGCGCGCGACGTCTTTGTCTATTTCGACAACGACGCCAAAGTCCGCGCCCCGGCCGACGCACGCTCCCTGATGGCCAGGCTTACCTGAGATTGACTGTTGCGGTTGCCTGCGGCGGTCGGCTTGCATCGGGCGACCGCCTGCGCCAGCCTCGCCGCTGGTTGACCACCAAGGGAGACGCGCAATGACGACCCGCCCGCCCGCCGAGATCGGCATGCCGCTCGACGAGGTCGATACCCCCGCTCTGATCGTCGATCTCACCGCTTTCGAGCGCAACCTGGCGCGGCTGCCGCAGCGCATCGCGGGCCACAATGTGCGCCTGCGCCCGCATGCCAAGACCCATAAATGTCCGGTGATAGCACTGCAGCAGGTGGCGCAAGGTGCGGTCGGGGTCTGCGTGCAGAAGGTCGGTGAGGCCGAGGCAATGGTCTATGGCGGCGTGCGCGACGTGCTTGTCACCAACGAGGTCGTCGGCCGACAGAAACTGCGCCGGCTGATGGCATTGGCGCGCCTCGCCCATGTCGGGGTGTGCGCCGACGACGGGGACCAGATCGACGCGCTCGACGCGGCCGCCGACGAAGCCGGCGTGACGATGCCGGTCTATGTGGAGGTCAACATGGGCGCCAACCGCTGCGGCGTCGAGCCGGGCGCGCCGGCCTTGGCGCTCGCCCGTCGGATCACCGACAAGCCGCATTTGAGCTTTGCCGGGCTCCAGGCCTATCACGGATCAGCGCAGCATCTGCGCGGGTGGGTGGAACGGCGGGATGCGATCGCGGCCGCGGCAGAAAAGGCCGGCCATACCCGCGATCTGATCGAAGGCGACGGAATTCGCTGCCCGATCGTGACCGGGGCGGGCACCGGCAGCT
>DASXMC010000078.1:0-2505 GCA_036495885.1 Allostellaceae bacterium
GGCCGGAACGGCGGCGTCGGTGGAGCGCCGAGCAGAAGCGGGCGATTGTTGTCGAGAGCCTGGCGCCGGGAGCGGTGGTGACGGAGATCGCCCGGCGGGCGGAGATTTGCCCCGGCCAGATCTATCGCTGGCGGCGGGAGATCGGGGCGGGCAACGGTTTCGCCCAGGTGCTGATCGCCCCGGCACGGGATGGCGCTGGGTGTCCTGCGATGCCGGCTATTGACATCGAGTTTGCGGGCAAGGCTCGCGTGCGCATCCCGGCCTCGATCCCGACCGGGTTGGCGGCGGCGGTGGTCAAAGCGTTGTCAGGGCGATGATCCCTGTTCCCTCGGGGGTGCGGGTGTGGCTGGCGGTCGGCCACACCGACATGCGGCGCGGCATGAACAGCTTGGCGATGCAAGTCCAGGAGGGGTTGAAGCGCGATCCGCATGCCGGCGATCTTTATGTTTTCCGTGGCAAACGCGGTCACCTGATCAAAATTCTTTGGCATGACGGCATTGGCATGTCGCTTTATGCCAAACGGCTGGAGCGCGGTCGGTTTCTGTGGCCGTCGCCCGCCGACGGGATCGTCGCGATCAGCGCGGCGCAATTGGCCTATATGCTCGACGGGATCGATTGGAGGAACCCGGTTCGCACTTGGCGTCCAGCGGCGGCTGGCTGAGGGCTGCGACGCATTGACTCACCCCTGTGGTTGAGAGGAGGCCGGGCCCGGACAATATGGGATGATCGGGTTCGTGACGTCGCCCGAAACGCTGCCCGATGATATTGCCGCGCTGCAGACGGCATTGACTGCCGAGCGCGTGGCACGGCAGCAGGCGGAGGCCCGTGCCTCCGGCGCCGAGGCGATGGTGGCTTATCTCAAACTGCTGATCGCCAAGATGAAGCGCGAGCGGTTTGGCCAATCGGCCGAGCGCGGCCGCAAGTTGCTCGACCAGCTGGAATTGCAGCTCGAAGAACTGGAAGCCAGCGCCACCGAAGACGAGATTGCCGTCGGGACGGCCGAGCCGGACCCCACCACAGTGCACGGCTTCGCCCGCAAGAGGCCGGTGCGCGGCCGGTTGCCGGCTCACCTGCCGCGTGAGCGCGTGGTCGTGCCAGCGCCGCCTTCATGCCCGTGCTGCGGCGGCGAGCTCGCCAAACTCGGCGAGGACGTCACCGAGACCCTCGAGGTGGTGCCACGCCAGTGGAAGGTGATCCAGACTGTGCGGGAGAAGTTCACCTGCCGGTCATGCGAGAAGATCACCCAACCACCGGCGCCGTTCCATGTCATCGCCCGAGCGCGGGCCGGTGCCAGCCTGCTGGCGATGATCCTTTATGCCAAGTTCGGCGAGCATCAGCCGCTCAACCGGCAAAGCGAGACCTATGCTCGCGAGGGCATCGAGCTCGACGTGTCGACCCTGGCGGACTGGGTCGGCGCCTGCGCTTCGAGCCTGGCGCCGCTCATTGAACTGATCTGCCGGCACGTGCTCGCCGCCGAACGTTTGCACGGCGACGACACTACCGTGCCGGTGCTCGCCAAAGACAAGACTGTCATTGGCCGGGTATGGGCTTATGTCAGGGACGATCGGCCGTTCGCCGGTCCCGACCCGCCCGCAGCGCTGTTCTTCTACTCGCGCAACCGCAACAGCGAGCACCCCAACCGGCATCTCGCCGGCTATGCCGGGATCCTCCAGGCCGATGCTTATGCCGGTTTTGGCGATCTCTATGATGCCCGGCGCCGGCCCGGGCCGATCACCGAGGCGGCTTGCTGGAGCCATGGCCGGCGCAAATTCTTCGTGCTCGCCGATCTCGGCAAATCCCCGCTCGCCGTCGAAGCGGTGCGCCGCATCGACGCGATCTTCGCGATCGAGCGCGAGATCAATGGTATCGCCGCGGAGCAGCGCCTCGCGGTCCGCGCTGAACAGACCAGGCCGCTCGTCCGCGAGCTCCAAGAATGGATGCGCACCGAACGCGCCCGGCTGTCCCGTCACGCCGACATCGCCAAGGCGATGGATTACATGCTCAAGCGCTGGATCGCCTTCACCCGCGTTCTCGATGACGGCCGTATCTGCTTGTCGAACAACGCCGCCGAGCGCGCTCTGCGCGGGATCGCTCTCGGGCGCCGCGCATGGCTGTTCGCCGGTTCCGACCGTGGCGGTGAGCGCGCCGCTGCAATCTACACCTTGATCGGCACGGCAAAACTCAACGGTATCGATCCACAGGCTTGGCTTGCCGACGTGCTGCGCCGTATGGCCGATCATCCGGCCTCCAGACTGCACGAGCTGCTGCCCTGGAATTGGAAGCTACGCCAAATCCCCGCCGCTGCCGCCTGACGATTTCCCCATCACGGCCTTGGCCGGATGCTTACGTATTACCCCAGACCTCAGCGGAGCGAACCTCGGCCGAGGGAACCTCGGCGAGGTGCCCCTGAGCCTAGGGGATCTCATCATGGCGATGCGCGGCAGGGTGGATGTCGGCCGCCTTGTGAAGGCGCGCGGCGGGCCGGACCTGGGCCGCCTTATCAGT
>DASXMC010000079.1:0-2583 GCA_036495885.1 Allostellaceae bacterium
TCTGCCGCTGTCGTTGGTCCGCTCTCGGCTGGAGCGGCGCTGGACGCTCGACGAGACCGATTATCGCACCGGCGGCCCGGCACGCTATGCCAATGTGCGCGAAACCGGCCGTCGGCTCGGCTTTATCACGCCGCTCACCCACAATTTCTGCGAGAGCTGCAACCGGGTGCGGCTCACCTGCACCGGCACCCTCTACATGTGCCTCGGCCAGGAAGACGCAGCCGATTTGCGCACCCCGCTACGCCGCTCCGAGGGCGACGAGGCGCTGGTCGCGGCGATTGCCGAGGCGATCGGCCGCAAGCCGCGAGGCCACGACTTCATCATCGACCGTCGCCACAACCGCCCGGCGGTCGCTCGGCACATGAGCGTCACCGGCGGGTGACGGCGTCACCGCCGCGGGGTGCGCCCCGCATCTCGGTCGCTGCCGCCGAAACCGAGGCAGCGCAGGCTGCGCTTGCCGAGCTTTGCCAGCTATATCGTTGCGTTGGACCGGAGCGGGCTGAAATCGTCATATCGCTCGGCGGCGACGGTTTTATGCTCGAAACCCTGCATCGCTTTCTGCCGCTGGGCGTGCCGATCTATGGCATGCACCGCGGCAGTGTCGGTTTTTTGATGAACACGTACCGCCCGGTCGGGCTTTTCGAGAGGCTGGCCGAGGCCCAGCCAGTCGTGCTGCATCCGCTCGAAATGGTGGCACGCAACGAGCACGGCAGCGAACACCGGGCGATTGCGTTCAACGAGGTCTCCCTGTTGCGCGAGAGCCGCCAGGCGGCAAAGCTCACAATCAGCGTCGACGGCGTTATGCGCCTCGACGAGCTGACCGCCGACGGCATCCTCGTCGCGACCCCGGTCGGCAGCACCGCCTACAACCTTTCGGCCCATGGTCCGATCATCCCGCTCAGCGCCGGGGTTCTGGCATTGACCCCGATCAGCGCGTTCCGCCCGCGGCGCTGGCGCGGCGCCTTGTTGCGCCATGAAGCGCATGTGCGCATCGACGCGCTCGAAACCGACAAGCGGCCGGTCAGCGCAGTCGCCGATTTTACCGAGGCGCGCGACGTCGTCAGTGTCGAGATCCGCGAAAACCGCGACATCTCGATGACTCTGCTGTTCGACCACGAGGCCAATCTCGAAGAACGTGTCTTCAAGGAACAATTCGCCACCTGAGCCGCCACAACGGCCGGGGCCGCGACCGACCGGCGGCAGGCGGAAAAGCCGGTCCCGGCGCCGGCTATCCTGGTTCAAGCGCGCGGGCGAGAGCGCAAAATTGGGTGACCTCCAGTTCTTCGGCACGGGCATCGGGCGCCACCCCGGCACGCGCGAGCAGGTCGGTGGCCGGAATGCCGAGACCGGCGAGGCTCGACCGCAGCATCTTGCGGCGCTGACCGAAAGCGGCGGCGGTAACCCGTTCGAGCAGAGGCTTTGCGGCCGGGGCCAGGGGCTCGCGCCGCGGCACGATAGCAACAACGCTCGAAGTGACCTTGGGCGCCGGCACAAAAGCGCGCGCTGGCACATCAAACAAAATGCGTGGTTCGGTCAGCCATTGGGTCAGGATCGAAAGGCGGCCATAAGGCTTGCTGCGCGGCGCTGCCACGAGCCGCACTGCGACTTCGCGCTGGAACATCAGGGTCAGGTTCTCGAACGCGGCGATCTGGTCGAGCCAGCCGAGCAGCAATACAGTTGCGATGTTGTAGGGCAGGTTTGCCACAATCTTGCGCGGTGCTGCGACCAGAGCCGCGCAATCGAGGTCAAGCGCGTCGCCGGCGACGATCTCCAATCGGCCGGGAAAAGCCGCGGCAAGCTCGCCTAGTGCCGCAAGGCAACGCCGGTCGCGCTCGACCGCGACGACATGGCTTGCCCCTTCAGACAACAGCGCGCGCGTCAGCCCACCTGGACCGGCGCCGACCTCGATGACGTCGAACCCGGCGAGCGGTTTGGCGGCCCGGGCAATCCGCCGCGTCAGGTTCATATCGAAAAGAAAATTCTGGCCGAGCCGGTGCTGCGCCGCGATACCGTGGCGCGCGACGACGTCGCGCAGCGGCGGCAGCAGGGCCGCTGCCGATGCTGCCGATGCTGCCGCGTCGCTCAGCCCGCAGCCTCGGAGCTCGCGCGGCGGGTTGACGCGAGCTCCGCCGCAAGCCGCAGCGCGGCGATCAGGCTGCCGGCGCGGGCGACCCCTTTCCCGGCAATCCCAAAAGCGGTGCCGTGATCGGGCGAGGTGCGCACAAACGGCAGACCGAGTGTCACATTGACCCCGCCCTCAAAGTCGATTGTCTTGATCGGGATCAGGGCCTGGTCATGATACATGCACAACGCCGCGTCATAGGTTCGCCGCGCCGCGGCATGGAACATCGTATCGGCGGCGAAAGGTCCGCGCGCGTCGATTCCCTGTTCGCGCAACCGGGCAATCGCCGGCTCGATGATTTCGATCTCCTCACGTCCCAACCCGCCCGCTTCGCCGGCATGCGGGTTGAGGCCGGCAACCGCCAACACCGGTGCGGCGACGCCGAAATCGGCGCGCAGAGCCGCCTCGGTGACATGGCCGACGGCGACAATGCGATCGATGCTGAGTTCGTCGACCACGCG
>DASXMC010000080.1:0-3836 GCA_036495885.1 Allostellaceae bacterium
GAAATCGGCGATGGTCTTGAAGTCGGGCTTGAGGTGACGCAACAGCCAGATCACCTCGATATTGCGGTGGGTTTCGGCTTCCAGACGGCGACTCGACCGCACCCGGTTCAGGTAACCGTAGATGTAAAGCTTCAGCAGATCAGTGGGCATGTAGCTGGGACGGCCGGTCTCCTTGGGCTCGACACGCACAAACCCGGACGCGGCAAGATCGAGCCCATCGACGAAGGCCTCGATGAAGCGCACAGGGTTCTCGGGGCCGACGTAGTCGTCCAGGGATTCGGGGAGAAGCAGCAGTTGGGAACGGTCAAGACCGGCGATCTGGGGCATGTCGTGATTCTAACGCAGCACATGCCGCGCCGGAATCCGTTGCGGGGAGTTTTCACACGGTCTGCTTGAGTTTCGCACGCCAGGTCGGCACTGGGTGGACACCCGTCCCTTGCCGGGGCGCGCTCGAACGACAAGGAAACGCCGATGGACTAAACCGCTCTCGCGGTAATTGGTGGCAAGACGTGGAGTAGCGGGAAGCAGGCATCCTGTCTTGAGATTGAGGGGCCTAGAACCTCACCCAAGACAGGAGCCCCCCAATGACCGACAAGGCCATCAGTCCGTTACGCCGGCGACTGATCGAGGACATGGCAATCCGCCGGCTTGGCCCCAAGACTCAGCAGCACTATATCCGCCACGTCAAAAGGTTTGCTGATTTCCTGGGGCAGTCTGCCGACAAGGCCACCGCCGAGGATGTCCATCGCTATCAGTTGTGGCTGGCATCGATCGGAACGACGGTACCGACCGTCAACGTCAGCGCCACTGCCCTGCGGTTCTTCTTCAAGGTCACGCTGAAGCGCCGCGATCTTGCCGACGCGGTCGTGTCGGTCCGTGAGCCACGCCGCCTCCCCGTCGTTCTCAGCCCGGAAGAGGTCGGTCGGCTTCTTGCGTCGACGACGAACATCAAGCACAAGGCGGCCCTGAGCCTGACTTATGCCACCGGCCTGCGGTCATCGGAGGTCGTATCGCTCAAGCTCACCGACATCGACAGTGACCGAATGGTCATCCGGGTCGAAGAGGGCAAGGGCAAGAAGGACCGGTATGTCATTCTCTCGCCAAACCTTCTTGAGCTGTTGCGCGACTGGTGGCGCGTGGCGCGCAAGAAGGGATGGATGGCTCCCGGCCAGCCCTGGCTGTTTCCTGGCTATCGCGGGCAGCACATGAGTGGGCGCCAGCTTCATCGGCTCGTTCGCCTGGCAGCGGCACGCGCCGGCATCACCAAGCGTGTCGGTGTTCATACCCTGCGGCACAGCTTTGCCACCCATCTCCTGGAACAAAAGACCGATATCCGGATCATCCAGGTTCTGCTCGGACACAAGAAGCTCGACACGACAGCGCTTTACACCCGCGTCGCCATCAGCGCGATCGGCGAGGTGACGAGCCCGCTTGATGTTCTGCTGAATATGCCTGGCTGACCGCGGCTGTTGCCGCGGCCGGCGGTCGAGGTGGCGGACATCTTCCGCCACCGCGGGCCGGCTTGGCGTGCGTCCCATGCCGGCCATGTGAGCCTCGGCCAACTGAAGGTCATGTCGGCAATCGAGCGCTGCCGAACGGCGGCGTTGGGCGGGCATGTCGAACGCTGCGAGGCCTGCGCCCACCTGCGCATCTCGTACAACTCCTGCCTTATGGGCAAATTTGGTAATGGTGAGCTGGTGCACGACCGCCGTGGAAGCGGCACGGTCTTCGGGCAGTCGCGCTCTCCATTACGATTTGGCCCTAAGCAGGGCGATGAGTTTGTCCGGGGCTCGGAAGGAACCTTTGCGCAGGTGCGGTGGAACGATCGCCTCGATGGCTTCCAGCTTTTCGCTGGGATCACCGCGTGTGTAGATTTCGGTGGTCGCCAGGTTGCTGTGTCCGAGCCACAGGGACACCTTGCGGATATCCTGTGTCGCCTGCAGCACGATCATCGCGGAGGTGTGCCGCAAAACGTGCGGTGACACCTGCTTGTTCAGCAGTTGAGGGCACCGCTGACCGGCCGCTTCGGCGTGTTGTTTGAGCAGGTAGGCAAATCCCCAACGGCTCAATGGTTTGCCGCGAACGGTGACGAAGACCTCCGGGACCGCGACCACTCCCCGGGTGGCCAGCCAAGCACGCAACGCCGTGGCCGTGGTCTTCCACAAGGGTAGCGCCCGTTCTCGCCGTCCTTTGCCGTGAACGCGAATGGTCATCGACGGGAGTGCCACATCGTCGATGCACAGCCCGGTCAGTTCGGACACGCGCAGGCCGGCACAAACAGCGAGATGCAACATCGCTCGATCCCGGATCCCATCGCGGGTCGCCGGATCGGGAGCGTCGAGCAAGGCTTGGACCTCCTCGCGCACCAGATAGGGAACCAAACGAGTGTCGGTCCTCTTGAACGGGATCGCCAGGACGCGGCGGATTTGCTCGAGTGCGGCAGGCTGCCTGTACTCGAGGAAGCGGAAGAAGGACTTGATCGCTGCCAACCGAACGTTGCGGGTCTCCGGACTGTTTCGACGCGTGTCCTCCAGATACTCCAGGAAGGCGCTGACCAATCCCGAGTCGAGCTGCTCAAGCGCCAGCGACGATGGGGTGACCCCAAGCCTTCCTGCGGCGAACTCGAACAGCAGCTGGAAGCTGTACGCATAGGAATCGCATGTATGTTGGCTGGCACCTCGATGATGAGAGAGATTGTCGCGGAGGAAGGCTTCGATGACCGGGGCTATCGGCGTCATCATTGCTCTCCCCGGCACATGAACGCTTCGCCGGTGTCGGCAATGTCTCGCAGAAGTTCGGCTGTGGCCTCGAGGTACCAGTACGTCGCGTAAATATTGACGTGGCCCAAATAGGTCGCCAAGGCGACCATGTGTTGACCAATGCGGCGTCGACCTGCCGGGCTCGCCTGCAGTGCGCGAACAGCGAATGTATGACGGAGGTCGTGCAGGCGAGGACGCCGACCGTTTGGCACCGGCCAAAGACCAGCCGTCCGCAACAACGTTTGGAAGGTGCTCTGAACCGCCTGATACTGGACCGGCCGACCGCGGCTGCCGACGAACACGTAGTCATTGCTTGGACCGGCTCGGCGACAGCACACCACGTAGCGCTCCAGCCCCGCCACCGCGCTATCGTGCAGCGGCACCAAACGGGTTTTGCGGAACTTGGTCTCTCGGATCAGCAGTCCGTCAGCTGTGATGTCGGTAAATCGCAGCGCCAGCGCCTCGGAGATCCGCAATCCGGTGGCCGCCAGCAACGAAAGCAAGGCCGCGTAGGTTCGGGATCGCAGGGTACCGGCGGGCCCGAGTTGACCGGTCGCTGCGATAAGGCGACTGATCTCGCTCGCGGAGTAGATGTACGGGACGCGGCGTCGTTTGCGATACCCGAAGTGATTTGCTGGCGGCAACTCGTGACCATCGTCGTCGGCGCGAACGTGACGGGCGAAACGGCGGACGGTTTTCAGCCGCTCGTCGCGTTGTGCCAGGGACGGACCCTGAGCGGCCCAATCGATCACTGTTTGCGTTCGGATGCGCGTTTCCTTCCGCTCGGCGGCGAAGTGGGCGAAGCTGTGCAACAGGCATTCGGCATTCGCCATCTCGAAGCCCGTAGCGCGGCGCAAGGCGAGATAGGCTTTGACGGCGTCCATCATGGGAGCGCCTCCGGCCAGGGCTGGGCGATCTGCTTCAGCGAATTGACATCGGCTTTGGCGTAGTATGCCGTCGTGTCGACGCCGCGGTGCCTGAGGACCAGAGCAATCCGGTCGAGAGGTACGCCGTGGCGCAGCATCTCGGTCGCTGCGGTGTGCCGCAGGACGTGGGCACCTTTGGCCGGCGTAACGA
>DASXMC010000081.1:0-4925 GCA_036495885.1 Allostellaceae bacterium
CAGTCGACCGCCGAGCGGGGCGGAGGCCTCGTCTGCTGGCTCGAATCACTGCGTGCGTTGATCGCGGCCCCGCCCGCCTGCAACGTGATCTTCACCGCCAACAGCGGTCATGAACTCGGCCATCTCGGTCTCGACGACTTCATGGCGCGCCGACCGAGGTGGGAACGCCCGATTTCCGAAGGGGGCGCCACCTGGGTATATTTCGGCGCTAACATTGGTGCCGCCGACGGCGAACTGTCGTTGCAATCGGCGAGCGACGACCTGCGCCAGCCGGCCGAGGCTGAACTTGCCCGCGCTGGTCAAGCTCCGGGCCTAGTCACTCCCAAGACCCGTACCCAGCGGCGAAACCCGTGACATCCACCGGGCCGGCGGACGCTATGTCACCTTGGTGGGCAGCAATCCGCTGTTCCATCTGCCTCAGGACCGCTCGCCTTACGCGGTCGATACGGGTGTCGTGACCCGCGTCGCCGCGGCCGCAGCCGCTTTGGTGGTGAAGTTAACGCGTTGACGGTTGGTTGCGCCCGGTGGAATCCGACGCGGATTACTAGGCCAATTGGATCGAGGCGGGTTCGCGTCTGCCGTTTGCCAATCCGCCGCATCAATCTGGCTCCCCCCGCCGCGGAACCTTTTCCCGAGCCAATGGCATAGCTCTGCGCCGGAGGGGTTTAACGGCCTTCGCTGCGTAGTGATCTTGTCGGACATCAACATGCCGGGCATGGAGGGCTTGCAGCTGCTGGGCGCGATCAATGAGCGCTTCCCCGATCTCCCGGTCATGATGGTGACCGCCTACGGCGACGACGAGCGCCGCCGCCGCGCTGGCGAACTCGGCGCCGCCGATTCCCATCGCCAAGTCAGTCGATTTCAACCCTGGCGTTGCTCGCCGTCAAACGGCCTGCGACGCCGTTATGTCGGCGTTCTTTCCGCCTCGATCCGCTCAAGCCGCCGCTCGATGCGGTCGATCCGAGCGAGAAGCGCGGTCGGGCTCTGATGTGCTGCGGCGTGGAGCTCTCCGATCTGCCGGGCGGCCTGGGACAAGTCGGCGTCATCGAGCCGCGTCGCCACATCGTCTTCTTCGGCCTGTGCAAGGAGTCCGCGGAACCGCAAAGGCTTTTGGAAGAAGGCGAGAGCCGCATCGAGCGGGCTTTGCCCCTCAGCAACTCCCAGCGGAATCTGCCCAGCGAGCCCTGGACGGATATGGTAGTGGCTGCCCCTACTGAAGGGGTCGAAACGCAGCGCCTGCTCCCGTTTCCCGCCGACGGCAACGACGATTGACGGGCGTTCGATACCGTCGGCCTCCCGGCCGAGCAATTGCCGGTTGGGATGGAACATGACATGCAGATGCGGCCCGGCATTGATCTGGTGCCATCCGCCGCCGTCCTCGGGCATGGTCTGCTGCATTCGTTGTGGCTGTGGCTCGTGCTGTTCCGACATCATCATCTCCCTTGCATTCCCGAGACGCGGCGCGCGCGGAGGCACCGAACCCATCCCACAGGCTCGACGCGAACGCTAAGCTTGCTGGCGGTCGTGCCTTCGCGAGCCCCATTATAGCGCCTCGGCGTCCACTATCCAGCCGGCCTCCCGGGAGTTTTCTACAGCGACTGCCGCTTCAATCCGCCGCGCGACGAAATCCGCTCCGGCCTGACCAACGTCACGCGGACAAAGCGGAACATCATCAATGACGCGAGCCCGAAAGGTATGCAGCAGAACATGTAGACCGCAGTCACGGCATGACCGACCGCACCCGGTTCGGTAGCATCGCCGAGCCCAGCAACATTCGCCACCACACCCGCAATCGCCGCGCCAAAGGCGGTGCCGATCGAGCGCACCGTGGACAGCGCGGCGGCGGTGCTGCGATGTTCGTCGGTAGCCACACTATCCATCGCTCGGGCAACGAGGTGCACATTGTAGGTGCCGATACCGATCCACATCGCAAAGGCGCTGATCGTCATCAACGCCAATCCCGGCAGCAAAGCCACCGCGGTTAGGAGGCGAGCCCCATCGTAGCGATGACCGGCCCCGACGCGAGTGCCAAGCGCTCTCGCTTCCCCGACTACCCGGAGACCGTGGTGTCCGCGGCGATGAGTGCAGCGCGTACGCGCTATCGAGGTGCTGCTTCCTCCATCCGAGATCCGATTTTTCTCCACCATGGGTGACTGTTTTGCCTACCGACCTCTCGATCCTGGCGCCGACTGTCGCGCCATAGCAGGCCAACCAGAGCGACGCGCACCGCTGGACTACGTACGGCGCCACATTGGCGGGCGCGACCGAACCGGGTCCAGCAGCGACCAGTCGCCGTCTTCCAATACATGCCCCTTCGGAAAGGGCGGCCGCGGTTCCAGTCCCAGAGAACGAACGACGCGATTGTCGCGATAATAACATTGCAGGATGACGCGGCTGAGGGTCGCAACAGCGGGCCCGCCCTTCGCGCGAAGCTCTATGGCGATGGCCTCCCGATTTGCATGGTCGAGACTGGCGAGTGGTCGTCCCGCCAGGTCCGCAAGCGCGTCCAACGCTTCACGCACAAGCCCCGTGTCACGGCCGAGGGTCGCCACGATGTCGGCCTGGATAGCGGGATCATCGGCGCCGGGCACATCGAACTCAGCGCTGGCGGGGACCATTACGGCCGCTATGCCGCGCAAATCGTCGCGTTGAGCCGGGGTAAGGGGGCTGTCGGCGGACATAATTCGCCTCAGTCGAAGAGATTGGCCAAGCGCAGCTTCATCTGATCGGCGATGTAGAGCGCCAGGGCTTGAATGGTGGAGGTCGGGTTCACGCCGCCCGAGGTGACGAAGAGGCTGCCGTCGACGATGAACAGGTTTTTGATGTCGTGCGACCGCCCCCACTCGTTCACCACCGAGCGGTCCGGGTCGGTGCCCATACGTGCCGTGCCCAGAAGGTGCCAGCCGCCGTATAAAATCGGACTGTTGATACAGATGCCGGTCGCCTCCGCCGCAGCCAGGATCTCCTTTGCTCGAGCGATACCATGCTCCATCATCCGCGCCGTGTTCTCGCCGATCCTGTAGTCGATCCGAGGTGCCGGGATGCCGTGGCTGTCCTGCAGCATCGGGTCGAGGGTGACGCGGTTGTGTTCCTCGGGCAAATCCTCGCAGATCGCCGACAGACCCAGGCGGTGACCATTGAGCCGACGAAAGGCGGCGTGATGGTCGGCACCCCAGGGTAGGAGCCCCTTAGCTTCGCTGGCGACGGCTTCGGCAACCGGCCCGACGCCGCGGCCGAATTGAAACGTGTAGCCGCGCACAAAGCCGCGAGACCGGTCAGTTTCGTAGAATTCCTTGCTCCAGAGGCAGGTCGGCGGTGCGCGGTTGCTGTCGGTCGGCTCGGCGACATACCCATAGACCTGGGCATAGGGATGGAACATCAGGTTCTTGCCGACCAGCCCGCTCCAATTAGCGAGCCCGTTCGGAAACCGTGCGGAGGCCGAATTTAACAGCAGCCGTGGTGTGCCGACCCCATTGCAGGCGAGCACGACTACATGGGCCGGCTGAAAGCGCTCGATCCCGTCGGCATCGTGATAGACGACGCCGGCAGCCATTCCGTGCTCGTTTGTGGTGATCTTGCGCACTCGGCAATGCGTGCGCAGTTCAACCCCGGCCCTCAGCGCGGCAGGCCAGTAGGTGATGTCGGTGCTTGCTTTCGCCCCCTGCGCGCAGCCGGGCGTGCAATGACCGAGATTGATGCAGCGGGCACGCCCCTCGTAATCCTCTGTCGCGACCGTGGTGTCCGATGGCCACCAGTGCCAGCCCAGCCGGTTCACCGCCTTCGCCAGCATTGTGCCGGAGCGGCCGAGCGGCAGGGGCGGCATCGGCGGGTTTCGCGGCGGAACGCCGGGATCGCCGGCGAGACCGGAGACCCCCATCATCCGGTCGTTCTCCTCGAAGAACGACACTAGCGTGTCGTAATCGATCGGCCAATCGTCAGCGACGCCGTCGAGGCTCTTCACGCGGAAGTCGGAGGGATGCAGGCGCGGAAAATGCGCCGTGTACATCACCGTGCCGCCGCCCACGCCGTTGAAGTTCACGATCTTAATTGGCGAGTTGTCGTCGTTGATCGGATAGTCCTCGGGGCGGGCGCGGATGTTTGGGCTCGGCGAAAAGTCGCCAAAGGCGCGCGCCTCCCAATCCCGGCCGGTGCTGGGATAGGTCTCGGGTTTCATCCAGCCGCCCTGCTCGAGGCAGAGAATGTGCATCTTCGTGTCCGCAAGGCTCCAGGCTACGGCGGCACCCGACGCCCCGGCGCCGATGATCAGCACATCCACAGGCTCATTCATGCTGCTCGTTCCCTAAGGTGGCGTGCCTTCAATCTCTCAACTGGCGGATGTAGCCGGCCCACTTGTCTAATATCGGCAAGAGGGCATCGCGAGGTTCCGACATCAGGCCAACATTGACCCTTGCCGCACCGAGGTCGCGGAGTCGTTTCAGCTTGTCAGGATCGTCGGGTGCGCCGCTGATCGTGACCGGCAGCGAGGCAGGATCGCGCCCAGCCTCCTGCACCATCTTGCGGAATGTCGGCATATATTCTTCGGGATTGCCGCTCGCGGCGTTCGGGTACCAGCCGTCGCCATAGCGGATTGCGCGTTGTGCCGCCCACGGGAAGGCACCGCCGAGAATGACCGGCGGGTGTGGCTTTTGCGTCGGCTTTGGCCAGGTCATGATCGTCGCGAAATCGACAAGCTCGCCGTGATATTCCGGGTTCGTCTCGGTCCAGATCGCCTTCATCGCTTCGATCTGCTCGCGCATTTCTTCATGCGCGTCCGGAAGACAGTACCGTGGTTCTCGATCTCCTCCTGGTTCCATCCGCCACCGATGCCGAACAGGAAACGTCCGCGCGAGATCTGGTCGAGCGAGGCGACGAGCTTGGCGGTCTGGATCGTGTCGCGCTGGATCACGAGACAAATGCCGGTCGCG
>DASXMC010000082.1:0-3306 GCA_036495885.1 Allostellaceae bacterium
CGCGACCACCATCAGCTTTGAAACCCAGCAGGTTGGCACGGTTTGAGCGATGAATACTTCCGAAGACCGCGCACCACTCGGCGCGCACCACTCTGATTGAGAGTGGCTGCCGCCAGAGGCACAGGCGCGAGGCAATGCCACACAGTGAACAAGCGAACAAGCGACGGCGGAGGAGCTGATAGCTTTATGCCGCTCTTGCGTTCAGCGGCATGAGCAAAGCTGTGCAAAAACACATCCACGCGGATTGCGGTGGTTAGCTTAATGGTAACCGGTATGAGGTCTATGAGGTCCCCAAGTAGGTCGTAATCAGTTGGCGCGGGGGTACCGGGTGGGCATCCAGTACTGGCGCATGGCCTCGACGACGATCGGGATATCGGTATGGGCGTTGGGCAGGAATTCTTCGGTCTCGCGTCCCTCTTTCGGGGGCCCGAGCATTGGACGCCCGCGGTCATCGAGACAATGCAGGAGGATGGGCAGAAGCAGACCGTGGTTGATGTTGGTCGAGTCGAGGAGCGGCGCCCAGTGCGCTAATCGCAGCCGCATGGCGGCATGGAACCCCTGACACCAGGGCCGCGCGTCGACATCGCCGTTCGGCTTGCGCTGGTGCAGGGGCTGAAACCGATGCGGATCGGTCGACAGCGTCTTGCTGATGTCGTTGTGCCGGCGTGCGACGGCCGAGATCGCCGCGAACTCCGGCATGTCGCCATGATTGAATGCATCGGCGTCGATGGCGAGCAGCGGGCAGATCCAGTCGAGCGGGCCGATCGACACGGGTCCGGCAACGACGGCAGCAACGTATCCGTCCACCATCGCGACGCTGGTGGCGGCAGGCCGCCGGTCAGCACGCTCCCGGAGCCACCGCCCGAGTTCCTGGAGCGACATCGGGGTGGCCGTCGCCGGGTGCCGGCGCCTGCTCACGCGGCGACCGTCGCGGTGCATTCGCGGGTGGCCTTCCAGTTCCAGGCCAGGAGCTCGTGCAGCTGGTTGCTCTTTGTTCGCCCAGAGACAATGCGCTCCAGCACGTCGGCCAGATACGCCTGCGGGTCGAGTTCGTGAAGCTTTGCCGTATTCACCAGAGAGGCCAGAATTGCCCAGCTCTCGGCGCCGCCTTCGCTGCCGCTGAACAGTGAGTTTCGGCGGCCCATTGCAATGGGACGCATTGAGCGCTCCACCGTGTTGCTATCGACCTCCACTCGGCCATCGCTGAGGAACAGCGTTAACCCGTCCCAGTGATTGAGCGCATAGTTGATGGCCGCGGCGAGCGGCGACTGGGAGAACAGCTGTCCAGCCATCGCGGTCAGCCTTTCCTTGAGCGCCTCCATCAGCGGCGCGCTCCTGGCGCGGCGGACGGCAAGCCGTTCCTCTGCACTCAAACCGCGGATCTCCGCCTCGATCGCATAGACCGCCTGCAGGTGCTCTATCACCTCATACGCGAACGGAGACTTCATCGTCTTGTACACCTCAACGAACTTGCGACGGGCATGCGCGAGACAAAATGCGAGCTGGATCGCATCGCCACGATCGCGGGCAAGCATCTTGTAGGCGGCATAACCGTCGACCTGAAGAATACCGGAGAAGCCAGCCAACTGCTCCGCAATCTCATCGGCACCACGGCCTTCAGCGAACACATAGGCGACCGCCGGCGGCGCCGGGCCGCCCCATGCTCGATCGTCCATCGCGTGCGCCCAGAACTGGCAGGTCCGGGTGCGGTGTCGTCCAGGGTCGAGCACCGGCATCGGCGTCTCGTCGCAGAACACCCGCTGCGCGGACTGGATCGTCCGCAACTGCAGCTCATAAAGGCCTTTGAGCCACCATGCCGCGCGCTTTACCCAGCCGGCGAGCGTCGCCCGGTCGAGATGGATGCCCTGACCGGCCAAAATCTGCACCTGGCGATACAGCGGCAGATACCAGGCGAACTTCGACGTCACCACGTAGCTCACCAGAGCCGTCGAAGCCATGCCGCTCTCGACCAGCCGCGGTAGAACCTTCGCCTGCATAACGCCGTCGGTGCAGCTGCGACAGGCATATTTGGGACGGATCGTGCGCAGCACCCGCAGGATCGCCGGGACGATGTCCAGCACCTCGCTGACATCCTCGCCGATCTTGTGAAGCCGGCCCTGGCAGCACGGGCACGCCGTCGTGTCCGGCTCGAGCACCTGCTCACAGCGTGGAAGGTGCTTGGGCAGCGCGCCGATGTTCCGCCTCGCCTTCCGGCGCGGCTTGCCGGGCGGCTTGTCCGCAGGCGCATCGTCGTTGCTGGGTGGAGGCGGTGTAACGCCCGTCTCGAGATCGTCCAGATCGAGCCCCAGCTGCTCCGCGTCAATCATCGCAAGCCGCTCCGACCGTTTGCCGAAGATCATGTCCCTGAGCGTAAGCATCGCCACGCGCAGCTTCTCGTTCTCAGCGTCGAGCGCGAGCACCATCTCGGTGAGAGCTGCTGGATCGGTCGGGAGAGTTTCGGGGCGAATCGCCATGGCCAAAACATACATGCATGCATCACTCGCTCCAACCAAATCCTCGCGTCTCATCCAACAAATTCCGGCTGTCTCATCGGTTTTGTCGAAACCCGTGTCCAATCGTAACCGTCGAGCAGCATCGCGAGCTGCGTCGCACTCAGATGCATCACTCCATCGCGGATCGGCGGCCAAGTGAAGCAACCTTGATGAAGCCACTTCGTCACCAGAACCATACCGCTGCCGTCCCATGCCAGAAGCTTTACTCGGTCTGCGCGCTTGGATCGGAATACGAAAACATCACCGGAGAATGGGTTCGATCGCAGCGCTTCGCTCACCAGTGCCGACAGCGTGTGAACTGACTTACGGAAGTCCACAGGCTGTGCCGCCATCACCACCTTGACATCGGCCCGCAGTGTGATCATTGGGCGCCTCGGAGCGCCGACAGCACGGTGGAAAGCGTTGTCGCGTCCACGCCTGGTTCCACCCGAATGCGTGCCCCACTCACCTCGATCTCGATCATGCCACTGGGTCCGCCGGCCGGAATGCCATCGACGGCAAAATCCGCGGTGATGCCGGAAGATGCCCCGCATGATCGGCGCCCTCGAGACGGTTATCCGCGACAATCCGCACCGGCACGAAGCTCGCTGCCTTGACCCCAACCGCCGACCCGAGCCTTCGCCGCCAGGCCGTAAGGAGCCCCCGCGCTACACCGTGGCGCCGCGCCACCTCGGATATGTTGGCCCCTTCCTGGAAGCTCTCCGCCACGATCCGGCCTCTCTCCTCCGCCGTCCACTGCCGGCGCCGGCGCTGCCCAGTGATCACCTCGATACGGCGATACGAGTCGCCTTCA
>DASXMC010000083.1:0-5795 GCA_036495885.1 Allostellaceae bacterium
CCCCCTCGCCGCATAGGTCCAAAACGCTATGCAATCGCCATGCCCGATTCAAGCGCGTGGGGGAATCATGCTCGGCCATCCCGACATCGCGGGGTTGCGCTGGGCGATGCCGACACAAAAACGCGGACCTCGGGGGCCCGCGTCTTCGTTCCGCCTGCCGGGTAACGGCCCGCAGGCGAGTATTCGTAGCGGCTAGTCGGTGGCCCCGGTTTTGTCGACGTCGCTGCGGGTGTAGACCGCGATACAGCCCGTCAGGCAACCCGGATAGGCATTATTGGCGGCCAATGGCACGAACACCTGATTATTGTTTTGATTGGCGGCCACCGAATGTGCAGTTCCTGCGGGGTGCCCCGGCGGTGGCCCCATTATCGGCGCCACGGCCGGCACATTGAACGTCGGCACCAGTTGATCGAGACTTTGGCTCGTCCCGTCGATCACTCCGAGAATGGCCGCGCCCTGCGAGACCGACGTGGCGGCCGAGACAATGACGGAAGGAGCAAGCGGGCTACCCGACGACCCGGTGTAGAAGTGATCATCGCCCTTATTATACCAGACTTCGTCGGCGCTTCCGACGCCGGGGATGACCGCCTGCAGGAAGCCGTTGGTCCCAAAAATTTGCTGGACGGGCGCCGCGGTGTTCGGGTCGGTTCCGCTCCACTGGTTGCCCATGTTGTCGAAGACCGTACTGCAGCCTAACAGCAAGGTGTTGTTAGTCTGGTCGAGGGCGAGTCCCGCCGGCGCACAAGCATTGACCGCATACATTGCCTCGATCGAAGCGGTCAGTGGATTGATGCGCAAGAGCGTGCCAAGCGTTGGGTCGCTTGCGCTTATGTTGGGGATCGAAACGAAGAACCGCTGGGTCCCCGGATCCCACACCGGCTGCTCGGCGCCGCCGGTGGCGAATGGAAACGGGATTTGTGCGCCAAGAGTGAGACCGCAGGCGGAGTTCACGCTGATCAAGGTGCCAGTCGGCGAAGGCGTGGGGGCGCTGCCGCTGGGTTCAGGGGTTATGACCAGCAGCAGACCGTCTTTGGGATCGAATGCCAGCTCATCCGCACGGCCCGGGTCGCTGGTGATGTGGAGATCGGTAACCTGGGTGCCGCCAGCCGTGAACGAGACTACACGATTACCTGCATCGGTGGCGATAATGCAGCTGCTGGCCGTCAAAACGCCATTGGGGCCGGCGAGCTCTGAATTGGCATTCACCCCGGCAAAGGGCGGGGTCGCGGAAATCTGCTTCAGGAACGAATTGCCCTTGGCATCGACGACATCGATGGCCTCGTTTGACCGATCGGCCAGATAGTAGGTCTGGGTCGTCTGATCGACAAAGCTGATGTCAAAGGAGTACATACCATCGGTCGTGTTCGCGGCATCGACTGGGATCGGCACCGCCTCCTGAAACAAAACCGGTCGCTCTTTTTGTGCCGCCTGCGCCAGACCGGTCGCGACCAGCAGCAGGACCGGCGATACCGCCGCCATCACAAGCGAAAGACCGCTACGTCTCCGCCAGAGACCCATAAATTCAAAGAGTTGAACCATGTTGAGTCCTCCCGTTACAGTTCATTGACAGTCGAGCGATGACACTGGAGGTGTCGCCCGCCGCAAAAATTCCCAATGTTAGCCTTTTTGTCAACCATTTTTGGACATTTTATTGACGTCTAATGAAGATTTTGACTAACCTTCTATTTATAGTGACAAGGTTTTTATTGGCTGCATTTAATACGAGCACGCGTCACGTGAAACGCGAGCGTGGAATATATAGTCTACTTAAACGCGATAAAGCAAACTCACGGATCAGCTATCGCGGTGCCGCAAGATCTCCGCTCTAGCCGATGGACTGGAGTGAAAAACAGCTCGGCGGTCGCCGCGGACGCGCCCGATCCGTCAGCTAGGGCGGGGGCAGGGGTTCGCCACGCATGTATTTGCCTCGGCAGAACAACAATGTCGGCCGGTTGGTGTAAGCATAGCGCTCGACGTGGCCGATAAAGATGATGTGGTCGCCGCCGTAGTGGCGATATTCGTTGCGGCACTCGAAGTGTGCGGCGGCACCGATCAGAGCCGGGGCGCCGCATTCGGTGATCATATGGTCGATCTCGGCGAATTTGTTGTCGTGGGTGCGGGCAAACTTGTTCGACAGTTCGATCTGGTCGTAGGCGAGAATGTTGACGACGAAATGCGAGCCTTCCTGAAACGCTGGCAGGCTCTGCGCATAAAGCGAGGCGCTCCACAGCACCAAGGGCGGCGTCAGCGATACCGAAGTGAACGAATTTGCGGTCATGCCGTAGAGGCCGCCATCCTTGCTGCGCGCGGTGATGATCGTGACCCCGGTGCCGAACGTGCCGAGTGCGCTGCGGAAATCGCGCGAATCGAAACCTTCGCCTTCTGTCGCCTTGACCGCAGCGGCGTGGCTGCCGGGGTGCTCGACCTCGGCGCCGATGAGTGCGGGTGCGGAGGCTTTCGGGTTGGTGTTGGGCACGGCTCGACCCTCACTCTCGCATCACAACGGCGCGTCGGGCGGCAGGCCAAGGGCGACCCGGCCATAGATCGCCCCGCTCACGTCCCAGTTGAGATTGTAATGGGCGTTGGCGGCGTGAACGTCGCGAAAGGCGCGCTGGATCGGGTTTCTTGCATAAATCGCGCCGCCGCCCGTCGCGGAGAATAAGAGGTCGACCGCCCGGGTGCACAAGGAGGCGGCGAAGGCGCCGTCGCGTTTGTAGCGCGCCCGCTGCTCGAGGCTCGGTACGATCCCGGCCTCGGTGATCCGCGTCGCCTCGCCGCAATCGCGCAGCACGATCGCTTCGGCGGCGTCCGCCAAAGCTGCAGCCTCGGCGAGATGAACCTGAATATTGGTGAAATCGGCGATGTTCCGGCCGGTATAGGCGCTCAACCGGGTACGCGTTGTTTCTGAGAAATGCGAGAGTGCACCCCGGGCGATGCCGAGCGAAACACCGGCGATGGCAAAGCCGAACAGGCTGACCGCCGGCAACCTGTACAGACTGCCGGGGTTCAATTCGCTGCCGCGGTTGGGGCCGCCGCGGATCCGCTCGGTCGAGAGGGTACGATAGGCCGGCACAAAGACGTCCGAGACCTCGGCATCCTTGCTGCCGGTTCCCGAGAGGCCGATGACCTGCCAAGTGTCGATGACCGTATAGTCGCACTTTGGCAACAGGAACATGCGCGGTTCGCTTTGCCCCGTCTCCTCGTCGGCGACGATGGCGCCAAACATGTTCCAGGTCGAAGCATCGATCCCGCTTGAAAACGGCCAGCGGCCGGTCAAGCGATAGCCGCCGGGCACCGGCCGTGCGCGGCCGCGGGCGAAAATCAATGCCGAACTGATCAGGCTGTCGGGCGACTCGCCCCAGATCTCCTCCTGTGCTTCGGGGTGCCACATCCCCAAGAGCCAATGGTGGGCGGCGAGGTTTGCCAGCACCCAGGCGGTCGAGCCGCACCCCTGGCCGATTACCGCACTCAGCTCGTACAGTGAGCGGAACGGCAATTCGCTGCCGCCGACACGGGCCGGCTGCAGCATGCGGAAGAGCCCACTGTCATGGAGATCGGCAATCGTCACGTCCGGCAAGCGGCGCAGCTCTTCGGCCTCGGCCGCGCGCTCCCGCAGCACCGGCACGAGCGTCTCGGCCCGCGCCATCAATTCGTCAAAGCGCGGCGGCGGCGCCTCGTGTGCTGACTTTGCCTCCGGCATTGCGATCCTCCCTGCGATAGCGGTCCTACTTTAGCCGCTGCGCCCCAGCCGAGCGAGATCAATCAAAGATATGGGTGGTCAAGCTACAGGTGGCCAAGCCATCGGTGGGAGAGGGGCCATGTAGCATGGCGCCCGCGCAAGCGCCACAGCGCCACCGCGGCGCGCGACCAGGCCCGGGGTCGGCGGTGCGAAGAGAGTGCTGGAAGGCAGCAAAAGATCGTGTAATTTCTCTACGCGCATCGTGCCGCGGCCCGGCACGACATTTGCCGTAACCAGAGCAAAAGCCTCGAAGCGGGGAGTTCGAAAATGCTGTCGCGTCGCTCGATCATCATCAGCCTGTCGACCACCGCCCTCGTCGGCACCTTGGCCGGCCGCGGCGGCCGGGTCTTGGCCGCCGACAAATCGGTCACAATCGGCATCAACCTGCCCTTTACCGGCGCTGATGCGCACGATGCCGAGCTGATCAAGGACGGAGCGGTGCTGGCGATCGACGAAGCCAACGCCGCGGGCGGGGTCGGCGGCTACAAGATCGAGGTGCTGCAGCTCGACGACGGCACGGCGACCGCCGGCCAATATGATCCGGCACAGGCCGCGACCAACGCCCGCAAGATGGTTTCCGACGATTCGGTCGTTGCCGCGATCGGTCCGCAGATGAGCGGTTCGGGCAAGGCCATGTCGCCGATCCTGAGCCAAGGCAATCTCGCGACGATCACCCCCTCCTCGACCAACCCCGACATCACCAACCCGAAATTCGCGGCACAGTACCGGCCGGCCGGCAAAGCGATCTATTTCCGCACCGTTACCACCGACGCCTTCCAGGGCCCGAACATGGCGAATTATTTCGCCGATGTCCTGAAGGTGAAATCCGTCTATGTGCTCGACGACAGTGGCGCCTACGGTGTCGGGCTTGCCGATGCGTTCCAGGCACAGGCCAAGAAACGCGGCATCAATGTGCTCGGCCGCGACCAGTTGAATCCGAAAGAGTCCGACTATACGACGACATTGACCAAGATAAAGCAGCTCAATCCCGATTCGTTATATTATGGGGGCGTAGCCCAGGCTGGGGTCAAGGTGGTCAAGCAGTCCTACGACATCATTCCCAATATCGTCAAATCGGGCGGCGACGGCGTGTACGGTGCCGAGATCCTGAGAGGCGCGGGATTTCCCGCCGCCCAGGGGTGGTACGCGACCACCGCATCGCCGAACATTGTCGAAAATCCCGATGCCGCCCCGATGATCGAGCGTTTTGTCAAGAAATACGCAAAGCAGCCCGAAAATTACTCGATCACCGCATACGATGCCGCTCTCGTCATTCTTGACGCGGTCAAGCGGGTCGCCGCTTCCGGCAAGGACGTGACCCGCGACGCGGTGCGCGACGCGATCCAGCAGTCGCACCTCAAGACCCTGCAGGGCGAAGTCACCTTTGATGCTAACGGCGATATTGAAAACCGGATCATTAGCGTCTTCCAGATCACCCGCAACGACAAGTACCCGCTCGACGACGTACTCCACCAATACAAATACATGGGGGTAGCGCCGGCCAGCGCCTGAGCATCGGCTCAGCCTGCGGTTGACGCGTCATTAACTTAGTAGACGCTAAGGGGGACGGGCTGCGTGCGGTCGCTTGAAGCGCCTGGCTTCGGAACGCGCTCGCCCACTCGATATTGCCCCTTGGCGCGGCAAATTGTGCGAGGCAGCGCTTGGCGCGATGCTTGGCATACTATTTGCGGTACGGCATCGGACGACATGCTGGGAGTCATGATGCCATGCCATCACGCCGGATTTTGCGGATCGAATTGCCCGCAATCATGCTGCTTGCAGCACTAGCCGCCGGCCAGGCGCGGCCGTCCGTCGCCGCCGACAAAACGGTGACAGTCGGGATCGCCATGCCGATTACCGGCGCCGACGCCGAGTCGGCGGCGCGCATGGAGGACGGCGCGCTGCTGGCGATCGACCAAGCCAACGCCAGGGGCGGGGTCGCCGGCTACAAGATCAACATCCTGCTGCTCGACAACGGCACGACGACAGCCGGCCAATACGATCCGGCGCAAGCCGCGACCAACGCCCGCAAGATGGTCGCGGACCCCGCTGTTGT
>DASXMC010000084.1:0-3026 GCA_036495885.1 Allostellaceae bacterium
TCCATATCCCCCTTCAACTCGGCGCGCAGCGCGTCCATATCCGCCTTCAACTCGGCGCGCAGTGCAGCGAGATCGGCCTTGGTGGCGGCGACCAGGGCGGCGAGATCGGCCTTCGTACTCAGCTGCGACAGCGCCTCGGCGATGGCTTCGGCCATGTCGCCAGCCTGTTGAGGCGCGAAGCCCGCAGCTTCCAGCCGGCGCGCCAGCCTCAGGGTGTCGAACGGCGCAGCCATCGCGTCACTACGGACCGGGAGTCTGCCGCAAAGCTACTCAGCGGCTTGTCGGATCTGGACGGGTTCGACGCGGGCGGCGCAAAATTTGTACTCGGGGATCTTGCCGAACGGGTCAAGCTGCGGGTTCGTCAGGATGTTGGCGGCGGCCTCGGCATAGCAGAACGGGATAAACACCTGACCCGGCGCCACGGCACTGTCGGCGCGCGCCTTCAATTCGATCACCCCGCGACGGGTCGTGACCCGCACCGGGTCCCCGGCTGAAATGCCGAGCCGGCGCAATTCTGCCGGCGCCAGGGAGGCCACCGCCTCGGGTTCGATCTCGTCGAGCACCGTGGCGCGCCGCGTCATCGCTCCGGTATGCCAATGTTCGAGTTGGCGCCCGGTCGTCAACACCATCGGATAGTCGGCATCGGGCTCTTCGGCGGGCGGGATGATCGCCGCCGCGACCAGCCGCCCGCGCCCCGACGTAGTCGGAAAGCCATCGCCAAAGACGATCTCGTTGCCGGGCTGGTCCAGGGCGTCGCACGGATAAGTGACCGAGCTTTCGCGCAGGAGCCGCTCCCAGGTAATGTTGTCGAGTGACGGCATCGCCAGCTTCATTTCGGCGAACACTTCGGCCGGACCGGCGTAGGACCAATCGAGGCCGATGCGCCGGGCGATCTGCTGAATGATCCACAGATCCTCGCGCGCGTTGCCCGGCAACGGCAAGGCGCGGCGGCCCATCTGCACTTGGCGATTGGTATTGGAAACGGTGCCGTCCTTTTCCGGCCAGGCCGAGGCCGGCAAAACGACATCTGCGTATTTCGCGGTTTCGGTCAAAAACAGATCCTGGACGACGAGGGGTTCGAGCTTAGCCAATGCTTCTCGCGCATGCGCCACATCGGGGTCCGACATCGCCGGGTTTTCGCCCATGATGTACATGCCCTTGATCTCGTCGCGATGCACCGCATCCATGATCTCGACGACGGTCAGCCCGCGTTTGTCGTCGAGCGGGGTCTGCCACAAATCCTCGAACTTCTTGCGGACGTCCGGGTCGTCGACCGCCTGGTAATCGGGGTAGACCATCGGGATCAGCCCGGCGTCGGAGGCGCCCTGGACGTTGTTCTGGCCGCGCAACGGATGCAGCCCGGTTCCCGGCCGCCCGACCTGCCCGGTGATCAGCGCCAATGCGATCAGACAGCGGGCGTTGTCGGTGCCGTGGACATGCTGGGAGATGCCCATCCCCCAGAAGATGATTGCACGTTCAGCGCGGGCATAGGTGCGCGCGACGTGGCGCAGTGTCTTGGCGTCGATCCCGCAGATTTCACCCATCTTTTCGGGGGAATAATCGCGGATGTGCTCGCGTAGTTTCTCGAAGTCTTCGGTGTGCGCCTGCACGTATTGCCGGTCGTAGAGGCCCTCTTCGACAATCGTGTGGATCAGCGCGTTCAGCATTGCGACATCGCGTCCAGGATTGAAGCGCAGGGTCAAGGTGGCATGGCGCGTTAGCGTGTGCCCCCGCGGGTCCACCACAAAGATTTGGGCGCCGCGGTTTGCCGCCTGCTTGAAAAAGGTCGCCGCCACCGGGTGATTTTCGGTCGGCCGGGCGCCGATCACGATGATCACGTCGGCATCGCCAGCCGCGGTGAACGGGGCGGTCACAGCACCCGAGCCAATCCCCTCCATCAATGCCGCCACCGAGGAGGCGTGACAGAGGCGCGTGCAATGGTCGACATTGTTGCTGCCAAACCCGGTGCGCACGAGCTTTTGAAACAGGTAAGCCTCTTCGTTGGTGCCTTTGGCCGAACCGAAGCCGGCGAGCGCGCGCTTCCCGTCACGATCGCGAATGTTCCTCAACCCTGATGCCGCAAGGTCCAGCGCCTCCTCCCAGGTCGCTTTGCGAAAATGCGTATAGGGGTTGGCGGGGTCGATATCGGTGTCATGCTTCGACACCCCCTCCTTGCGGATCAGCGGCTCGGTCAGGCGGTCCGGATGGTGGACATAATCGAAGCCAAAGCGGCCCTTGACGCACAGCCGGTTGTGATTGGAGGGACCGTCGCGCCCTTCGACCGCGACGATATGATCGTCCTTGATCTCGTAGGTCAGCTGACAGCCGACGCCGCAATAGGGGCAAACGCTGTCGACCTCGCGATCGGGGCCGTTGGTGTAGACCCCGTTGGGATCGACCAGGGTCGCCGGCATCAACGCACCGGTCGGACAGGCCTGCACGCATTCGCCGCAGGCGACGCAGGTGCTGTTGCCCATCGGGTCATCAAAATCGAACACGATCTTTTCGTGGTGGCCGCGCGCCGCCATACCGATCACGTCGTTGACCTGGACCTCGCGGCAGGCGCGCACACAGAGATTGCATTGAATACAGGCGTCGAGCTGCACCGCCATCGCCGGATGGCTGCGGTCGGGTGCGGGCGCGGCGTGCCGCGGGAAGCGGCTGTACTCGACCCCGAGCCGATCGGCCCACTCCCAAAAGCGCGATTGCGGATCGTGCGCGGCGGCGCGCGCCGGCTGGTCGCCGACCAGCAACTCGAACACCAGCTTGCGCGACGCGCGGGCGCGCGCGCTCGCGGTCTGCACTTTCATGCCGGAAGTGGGCTGGCGCACGCACGAGGCGGCCAGCACCCGTTCGCCTTCGATCTCGACCATGCAGGCGCGGCAATTGCCGTCGGCGCGATAGCCGGGTTTGGGCAGCCAGCACAGATGCGGGATCTCGGTGCCCAGGCGGCTGGCGACCTGCCAGATCGTCTCGCCGGGGGCGGCTTCGACCTCGGCGCCGTCGAGCAAAAAGCGGATCGGATC
>DASXMC010000085.1:0-7822 GCA_036495885.1 Allostellaceae bacterium
GATCATGGCGGCTACGTCAAACGGATGCAGGCCGCGGTCAAGGCGATCACCGACGGCAGTGCTACCCTTGATGTCAAATTGTGCCAGCTCGTCAATCTCTTCGATCGGGGCGCCCCGATGCGCATGTCAAAGCGGGCCGGCACTTTTGTCACCTTGCGTGAAGTCGTCGACGCGGTCGGCAAGGATGTCTTGCGCTTTATGATGCTGACGCGGCGCAACGACCAGGCGCTCGATTTCGACTTTGCCAAGGTCACCGAGCAGTCGAAGGAAAATCCGGTCTTTTACGTGCAGTATGCGCATGCGCGCGCCGCCTCGGTCATGCGTCATGCCGCCGAAGCGTTTCCACCCGGTGAGCTGACCGATGCGGCGCTGGTCGATGCGCCGCTCGACCGGCTCGACGATCCCGCGGAGATCGCGCTGATTCGCGAGCTGGCGCAATGGCCGCGCGTGGTCGAGAGCGCGGCAGAGGCGCACGAGCCGCACCGTATCGCTTTTTACTTGCAGGAGGTCGCGGCTCGATTCCACATTTTGTGGAATAAGGGCCGCGACGAGGCCACATTGCGGTTCATTCTCGCTTCCGACCCGGCGCTGACCCGCGCGCGGCTGGCGCTCGTCCGCGGCGTCGCGATTGTGATTGCCTCCGGTCTCGCCGTAATCGGCGTCGAGCCGGTCGAGGAAATGTGACCATGGCCTATAACCTCGAGCACATTGACCCCGGGGAGCGGACCGAGCTTTACGCCGACCCGCGCGCGCCAGAAGAGGAGCCGCCGCATTCGGGGCGATTGCTGCGCATCGCCGGGGCGCTTGCCGTAATGGCTGTGTTTGCCGGGGGGTTGTGGTTCGTCTATACCCAGGGGCTACGTCATTCGGGCGGCCCGGCCAGCCCCAGCGAGGTCCCCTTGGTGCGCGCCGACGCGGGCCCGATCAAGGTCAAACCCGCGAACCCCGGCGGCATGCCGGTCCCCGATCGCGACATGCTGATCTATGGCCAGCAGCAGCCGGAGGTCGAGCATCTGCTGCCGCCGCCGGAGCAGCCGATGGCGCGACCGATGCCGCCACCGCCTGGCCCGCCGCCGGAGCCGGCAACAACCTCAGTGGCGCAGTCCTCTGCCCCGTTGCCGAAACAGGCAGCGAGCCGTCCGGCGTCCCAGCACCTGCCTTCTGCTCCCTCGGAGGAAGCGACGAACCGTCCGGCTTCCGAGCAACCGCCTTCCGCACCGCCGGAACAAACAGTGAGCGGCGCACCGCCGCCGTCGCCCGGCACAACGCCCTCGGCGCAACCTCAGACGCCGGGCGCAGCCGCAACCCGGCCTGCGGCTCCGCTGCACGCCGTTTCTGAAACCGGCCCACCCGCGGCTGAAAGAGCGCAGCCGACGCCCGACATCATCGGTCAGAAGATCGAACAGCTGGAAGCAGCGGCGGCAGTAAATCGAGGAAAGCGGAGCGAGACCGCTCGGGCGGGCCGATTGCGGCTGCAGCTGGGTGCTATGCGCAGCGAGGGCGAGGCGCGCGGCGCATGGGAACGGCTGAAGCACAAAAACACCGATTTGTTGGGCAATTTGTCGGCGGTCGCGGTGCGTGCCGATCTCGGCGACAAGGGAGTGTATTACCGCATCGAAACGGGCCCGATCAGCGATCCGACGACCGCCGACCGGGTATGCGGCGAACTGCGACAACGCCATCTCGCCTGCATGATCGTTCGCTGACACCCCGGTCAGCGACCAGGCGCCCGACCTGAGGTCCTTGCCGCCGCGGCCAGATCGCACAGACGCTCGCCGGCTCGACGCTGCCGGATCGGCTGCGACGCGGTCGTCGGCGCCGGCGTCATTGAAGCAAACCCAGCGCCTACCAAGTTATGCCGTGCGGTTCCGCCAGTCGGATCGGGGTGTAGGTTGCGCGAAGGTCCCGTGGGCGTGGAGAATCTTGAATTGACCAGGGTGTCTTGTTGCTAGCGGCCTCACCGGGGTCTCGCCGGCCGCGTGCTGTCGTTCTCGGTTGCGCCGGCGAGGTACTGCGGGCAGAGGAGCGGTATCTTTTTGCCGAGGCCGATCCCGTCGGCTTCATTCTGTTTCGCCGCAATTGTGCTTCGCCCGACCAGGTACGCGGGCTTGTGGACGCGTTGCGCGACAGCATCGGGCGCGCCAATGCGCCGGTGCTGATCGATCAGGAAGGCGGCCGCATCGCGCGCTTGCGCCCACCTCACTGGCGCATCTATCCCTCGGCGGCCCGGATCGGGGCGTTGCCCGACCCGATCGCCGCGGAAACCGCACGGCTCGGCGCCCGGCTGATCGCTGATGATCTGGCCGGACTCGGCATCACGGTCGACTGTATGCCTGTCCTTGACCTACCGATTGCCGGCGCCGACCCAGTGATCGGCGACCGCGCTTACGGCCGCGACTGCGCGCGCGTGGCACAACTTGCCCGGGCGGTGTGCGACGGACTGATCGCAGGCGGCGTATTGCCGGTCCTCAAACACCTTCCGGGGCACGGGCGCGCCGAGGTCGACAGCCATCTTTCGTGCCCGGTCGTCAAAGCCGGATATGACGAGCTGTCGCGCACCGATTTTGCGCCGTTCCGGGCATTGGCCACGATGCCGTGGGCGATGACCGCTCACATCGTTTACCACGGAATCGATGATGCCCCGGCAACGCTTTCCCACAAGGTGGTCAGCGAGATCATCCGCGGTGAGATCGGCTTTGACGGTGTCTTGATCTCGGACGACCTGTCGATGCGCGCATTGGGCGGCGGGCTCGGCGAGCGGGCCGAACGCGCACTCGCTGCCGGCTGCGATCTTGTTCTTCATTGCAACGGCAGGCTCGAAGAAATGGAGGAAGTCGTCGCCGCCTCGGCACCGATAACCGCCGAGGCGGCGCGACGGCTCGCACGCGGCGAGGCGATGCACCGGCCGCCCGCCGAGTTCGACCGCGACGAGGCCGAGCGTCGCTTTGATGCACTCTTGGCAGGTGCGCCGTCATGAATTTAGGTGGGCTCGCCGCCACACTCTACGAGGCGAGCACCTGGATCCTGCCGGTCGTTATCGCCGTGACCTTCCACGAGGCGGCGCACGGGTTTGCCGCCCTTCGTTTTGGCGACGACACGGCTTTGCGGGCGCGCCGGCTGACTCTCAACCCGCTCAATCACGTCGACCCGTTTGGCACCATTTTGTTGCCGGCACTCTTGCTGCTGGGCTCCGGGGGCCGCCTATTGTTCGGCTATGCCAAGCCGGTGCCCGTCAATTTCGGTCGTCTGCGCGATCCCCGCCGCGACATGGTGTGGGTGGCTTTGGCCGGTCCGGGCACCAATGTGCTGCTCGCGGTCATCTCGTCGCTGCTGTTCTACGGCGTCGTTTTTCTGCCACCGAGCCCCGCCGAGTGGGTTGCGGCCAACCTTGTCCATTCGTTGCAGATCAACGCCGCCTTGTGCGTCTTCAACATGCTGCCCTTGCCGCCTCTCGACGGCGGCCGGGTCGCGGTCGGGCTGTTGCCACGCCCGCTCGCCTATGCGCTCGCCCGGCTCGAACCCTTCGGCATTCCGATCTTGTTGCTGTTGCTGTTCGTGCTGCCATGGGTTGGCAGCCAAATCGGGGTCAATCTGAATATTCTCGCTTACGTCATCGGCGTGCCGATGCAAGCGCTGATCGAGTTCGTGCTGAGAATCACCGGGCAGGCCGGGTGAGCAAGGCCGTGCCGGCCAGCTCGCACGAGCAGCTGGTCCTCGATCTCGATGGCTATGAGGGGCCGATCGACCTGCTGCTGTCGCTGGCGCGCGAGCAAAAGGTCGATCTCGCGAAAATCTCGATCCTGGCGCTCGCCGACCAGTTCCTCGGCTTTATCGCTGCACGCCGGCAGCTGAAGCTCGAGATTGCCGCCGACTACCTGGTCATGGCGGCTTGGCTGGCGTTTTTGAAGTCGCGTCTGTTGCTGCCGCAGCCGCGAGATGAAGACGAGGCCGACGCCGCGGAAATGACGGCCGCTCTCGGGCACCGGCTGAAATTGCTGGAGGCGATGCAAACCGCCGGCCGCACACTGATGGCGCGGCCTCGGCTCGGCCAGGATTTTTTCTTGCGCGGCGCCCCCGAAGGGCTGGCCGCGGTGCCGGTGGCGGTGTGGCGTCTCGAACTCTTCGAGCTTTTGCGGGCCTACAGTGACAGCCGCCGGCGGACGGCGAATGCGCTGCTGGTGGTCGAACCCTCCGCCTATTATTCGATGGATGACGCGCTCAAGCGGTTTGCCGGCTTTCTTGGACGGCTGCCGGATTGGCGGGCGCTGGTCCGATTTCTGCCCGATGACTCTCGCGGCGACCAGATGCGGCGTTCGGCGCTGGCCGCGACATTTGCCGCCGCTCTCGAACTCGCTCGCCGCGGCCATATCGAATTGCGACAGGATCGCGCCTTTGGGCCGATCTGGCTCAAGAGCCCGCCGGCGGCGCGCGGCGCGACAGAGGCGTCGGTCCGATGAGCGAATACCTGCAAGAGCTGCGGCTCGTCGAGGCATTGCTGTTCGCCGCCTGCGAACCCTTGTCCGAGGATGCACTGGTACTGCGTCTTGGCGGCAACACCGATATCGCCGCGCTGTTGCGCGATCTCGCGCAACATTACGACGGTCGCGGCGTCAACCTGGTGCGGCTGGCCGGCGGCTGGATGTTCCGCACGGCGCCCGATCTTGCCCCGCATTTGCGGATCGAGCGGCTGGTCGCCCGGAAATTGTCGCGCGCCGCGGTCGAAACCCTCGCGGTCATCGCCTACCACCAGCCTGTCACGCGTGCCGAGATCGAGGAGATCCGTGGTGTGGCCCTCGGCAAAGGCACGCTCGACACGCTGATGGAAGCGGGCTGGGTGCGGCCCAAGGGACGCCGCATGACCGCCGGGCGGCCGCTGATCTGGGTGACAACCAAAGAGTTTCTGACCCATTTCGGGCTCGACAGCCTCGGCGATTTGCCGGCGGTCGACGAACTACGCGCCGCCGGTCTCCTCGAGCTCGCCCCATCGGTCTTGGGCGAGACCGGCGATGCCACCCCTGCGCCAACATCCGATCATCCCGACCCGTAAAGACTAAGGCGTGTCGTCAATTGAGCCAGATTGTAGCGGCAGCGAGATGGATGGCGGAGAGGAAATTTCTGGCGGTTTTGTCGTAGCGCGTGGCGATGGCGCGGAACTGTTTGAGTTTGCAGAAGAAGTTTTCGATCAGGTGGCGTGCCTTGTAGAGTTCCTGGTCGAACGGGCGGGGTGCTGTGCGGTTTTGCCGGGGTGGGATGACGGCTGATTTTCCGGTGCTTTCCAGCGGCCGGATGACCCGCTCATCGGCATCGAAGGCCTTGTCGGCGATCAGGACATCGGCGGCGATTTGCGGCAGCAACGCATCGGCTGCGGCCAGATCGTGCACCGCTCCTGGGGTCAGCAAAAAGCTCAGCGGATTGCCGAGGGCGTCGACCAGGGCATGGATCTTGGTGCTCAACCCGCCCTTGCTGCGGCCGATCGCTTGATCGTCATCTTTTTTGGGGGGCGCCGGTGCTGTGCTGGTGGGCCCGCACGATGGTGCTGTCGATCATGGCGTATTCGTTGTCGACGTCGGCGGCCAAAAGCTCAAACAGCCGCTGCCAGGTACCCTTCTTGGCCCAGCGGTGAAACCGCCGGTGCGTGTTCTTCCAGTCGCCGAACCGCTCGGGCAAGTCGCGCCGCGGACTTCCGGCCCGGTAGCGGTAGAGCACCGCTTCGACGAATCGACGATTGTCGTGGGCGGTCACGCCGACATGGCCGACTTTCCGGGAAGCAGGTCCTTGATTCGCTCCCATTGGTCATCACGAAGTCCATATCGGTTCATAAGTCAGCCTTGTGCAAGCCGACTCTCCATGAATCACATAAATTACCGCCGAGGCAGACTCTTTTTACTATACATTACTGCAGCAAGGACTCTCATTACGTGCAGTCTTGCAATAATTGACGACACGCATGTCCGCCTGAGGACGGGGCGACCCGTCTCACAGTATGCAGGTAGCGAGGGTTGCGCCGGGGCTGGCCGGTGCCGAGCCTCATGCATAGGAGACGGGTCGCCCCGTCCTCAGGCGGACATGTGGTCTAGTCACGGGTTACTCGAAATGATCGCCCCGGTACATGCAAAACCGTTGTAGTTAGGCGAATTCGCATTCGTCCAGTTCGGGCAAGTCCAAATGCGCAGCCACTGCACATAGAGGTTTATGTTATTTGAAACCGTATGTCCTCCGTCCCCCGATTGCAGAATTGCCGAGAGCGGTGCCGAATAGTTTAATAGCCAGCCTCTGTCGTGACGGACAGCGCAATTCCTTCGATTACGACCGTAAGTCACCGGAACCTGCACATTGTTTACGTAAAAGCAGATCGACACTTTGCCGGTCCCATCTTGGGTGATGCGCTCGCCAAAAATATTGTAATTATCGTGATTGTATCCTGGGACAAGCGAAGAATTGGCGCCGTGTTGTTCAACCTGAGTGCCAGGGCCGACATTCGATCCTCCTGCGTCCTGTTGACTATTATACATCTCGATGAAGTCCCATTCCATAGTCGGCGCTCCACTACCTCCGTAAGTATAAGACCAAAAATCCTGGCATGGAACGCCGTTAGGACAAGTAGAGTCTGAAGCGGAATCTGTTCGCAGTTTTGCTTCAACATAGTATTCTTGGGGAATGGCTTTTTTTGTATAAAGCTCTGCATTATTAGAGGTGGTCATTGACGGCGTGAAAGTCATGTCCAGCGTATTGGTACCGTAGTCGTTGATAATAGAATATACGCTGCATGGCGGAGCACCGGCGCTAAATCCCGAGTTACCCATCGTCGGCGACGTCGCGCCTGCGCAATCGAGCCAATTCGACAGCTTATCGGCGTTAAACTTCGCCCCGTTACTATAGCCGGATTGCGTGGCCCCAGTGAAATCCATGTTCAAGGCGAGTGTCTTGAAACAACTGCCATTGCTCCGGCCGCCGCCGTTCGACGATGAGCACCCGGCGGTTGCGGCGGCGGGCGCGCTCGGAGAGTCGCCTCCACCACCGCTGCGGGTGCCTACACGACCACCGCTGCCGCTCCTGCCACTGCCGCCATTACCACCACTGCCGCCAACGGCGGAGAGGACAAGTTGCTTCGACAAATCATTGCTGGGACCGGCGCAATATCCGAGGGCCGGCGCTAGAAGCGCGCCTATCAACAATAGCTTTTTGATCATACAAGCTGACATTCTCCAGGTTCCAGTACCGACCAGCGCCATGGTCTCGCTTTTGGGTCGGCGGCGCAACAAATGTCGCCCAGGACGGATGCCCCGGGGAGAGCGCGAAAATGGAGGATTGCCGGCCCTCGCGGCGCTGGAACTCTACCTTTACCTTAGTCGCGGATTTTTGTCTGAGGTGGACCCCGAAAACGAGACAATTGGTTAAGGTGGAGCCCTGCCCCTAGGACGCGCGACGGCGCGGGAGCAGGACATGAAGCAGACACGCAAGAAGCACGGGGCGGCGTTCAAGGCGAAGGTGGCGCTGGCGGCGTTCAAGGGCGACCGGACGTTGCCGAGCTGGCGAGCGCCTATGGGGTTCACCCGAACCAGATCTACGCCTGGAAGAAGCAGCTTCTGGACGGCGCGGCGAGCGTCTTCGAGGGCAGCAGCGCGGCCGCGGAGGGAACGGCCGGTGAGGCGCAGGTCGACGTTCTGTACCGGCAGATCGGCCAGTTGAAGGTCGAAAACGATTTTTTCGGGAATTATATACTTGAATCCCTCGCGGGGAATCGCCAAATTGTAGCGAGAAGCCAAGAGGTTGCCAATGTCTCGAAGCACCATTTCCACCTTCCAACTTTTCGAGATGTTCC
>DASXMC010000086.1:0-6037 GCA_036495885.1 Allostellaceae bacterium
AGGAGAGCCAGCCCAGGCTCGATCTCGCACCGGAACAGGAACCGGTGCTGCCGCCGCTCGAGCTTCTGGTCAAAGCGCCGGCGGTCAAAGCCGCTGCGATCGATGAGGATGCGCTCGAAAAAAACGCGCGCATGCTCGAAACCGTGCTCGAGGATTATGGCGTGCGCGGCCAAATCGTGCAGGTCCGACCGGGTCCGGTCGTCACCTTGTACGAGCTCGAGCCCGCGCCGGGCATCAAAGCTTCAAGAGTGATCGGGCTGGCCGACGACATTGCGCGCTCGATGAGCGCCATTTCGGTCCGCGTGGCGGTCGTCCCGGGGCGCAGCGTGATCGGCATCGAATTGCCGAACCGGCGAGCCGAGACCGTTTATCTGCGCGAATTGCTCGATTCGCCAATCTACGAAAAATATCCCGGCCGGCTGGCGCTGATTCTCGGCAAAGACATCTCCGGCGAGCCGGTGTTGGCCGACCTCGCCAAGATGCCGCATCTTCTTATTGCCGGCACCACCGGGTCGGGCAAATCGGTCGGCATCAATACGATGATCCTATCGATCCTCTATCGGATGCCGCCCGACCACTGCAAGTTCATCATGGTCGATCCGAAGATGCTGGAATTGTCGGTCTATGACGGCATTCCGCATCTGCTTGCCCCGGTGGTGACCGATCCCAAAAAGGCGGTGCTCGCGCTCAAATGGGTCGTGCGCGAGATGGAAAACCGCTATCGCAAAATGTCAAAACTCGGTGTGCGCAATATCGAGGGGTTCAACGCTCGGCTGGCCGAAGCCGCAGCCAAAGGCGAGAACCTCGTCCGCAAGGTGCAGACCGGCTTCGACGAAGATACCGGGCAGCCGATCTTTGAAGCCGAGCCGTTCGACACCAGCGAGTTGCCGCTGATCATCGTTGTCGTTGACGAGATGGCTGATCTGATGCTGGTTGCCGGCAAGGAGATCGAAGCCGCGATCCAGCGCCTGGCGCAGATGGCGCGTGCCGCCGGCATTCACATCATCATGGCCACCCAGCGCCCCTCGGTCGACGTCATCACCGGCACGATCAAGGCCAATTTCCCGACCCGCATTAGCTTTCAGGTCACCTCCAAGATCGACAGCCGGACGATCCTCGGCGAGGGCGGCGCCGAGCAGCTGCTCGGCCGCGGCGACATGCTCTATATGGCCGGGGGTGGTCGCATCACCCGCGTTCACGGGCCGTTTGTCTCGGATGAAGAAGTCGAGCGCGTGGTGTCGTTTTTGAAATCGCGCGGCGAACCCGATTATATCGACGATATTACCGAGGACGACGACGCGGCACTCGACCCGCTTGGAATTGAGGATGACGGCGAATCGGGAGACATGCTCTATCGGCAGGCCGTCGCCATCGTGTGCCGCGAGCGCAAGGCCTCGACCAGCTTCGTGCAGCGCCATCTGCAAATCGGCTACAACCGCGCCGCGCGCATCATCGAGCGGATGGAAGCCGAAGGTGTGGTCAGCCCCGCCAATCATGTCGGCAAGCGCGAGGTTCTCGCCAGAGTGGGCGAATAAGCGCAATTGACGCGGGCGTTTTGCGGCCTCATGTCGGAGGATCGCCGGATCGGCAGGTTAGAGCAGGCGCGATGACGCGGATCGCAAAAGCTTCGGGTTACAACAGAAAATCGCGTGCCGGACGGCTACAGCGGTGGCTCTTGGCATTCACTGTGGCGATGACGGTGGCGGCTCCGCTCAGGCCAGATCGCGCCGATACGCCGCCTCCGGCGGCGCAGCTAACTATCCAGGACCAAGCCGATCTGCAGCGGATTGCGGTCTATCTTAACAGCATTGGCACGATGACCGCGCGCTTTCACCAGCGTGCTGCCAACGGCGGCACGGCGAGCGGCTGGCTGTGGATGGAACGCCCGGGGCGCATGCGGTTTCAATACGACCCGCCCAACCCGATACTGCTGATCGCCGATCGCTTTTACGTCTATTACATCGACACTCAGCTGGCCGAGGTATCGGAGGTCGGTTTGAAATCCACCCCGGCATGGTTCTTGCTCCGCGTGCCGATCAGCTTCGACGATCTCGAGGTCACCCGTTTCGAGCGCGCCGAAGATATGCTGCAGATCACCGTTATCGACCCCAAAGAGCCCGACAAGGGCAGCCTGACGATGACCTTCACCACGAATCCCCTGGCGCTGCGCCAATGGACGGTTGTCGACCAGCAGCGGCACGTCACGAATGTGTCGCTATCGCAACAACAATTCGGGATGGCGCTCGACCCGAACCTCTTTGTATATCAAAATCCGTACTACCGACCCCGTTCCACCGACAATTGAGCCCACCTGATGCCAGCCCGTCCCTTGCCGATCGTCGGCGTTCCTGCCTGCAGACGCACCATCAATGAGCGGGTTGTTCACACGCTCGCCGACAAATACCTCGCCGCGCTGATCGAGGCGGCGGGTTGCCTGCCGGTATCGATCCCGGCGATCGGGTCACGAGTGGACATGACCGCGGTTCTCGACCGGCTTGACGGTCTGTTGCTGACCGGCAGCCCGTCCAACGTCCATCCGAACGAATACGGTCACGAGCCGCTCGATGGTGACATCCTGCACGACCTCGAGCGCGACGCGACGACGCTGCCGTTGATCCGCGAGGCGGTGCGGCGCGACCTGCCGATTTTTGCGATCTGCCGAGGCATTCAGGAGCTGAATGTCGCGCTCGGCGGCACCTTACACCAGCGTTTGCACGCAATGCCCGACCGGATCCGGCATCGTCCCCCCAAGGATTCACCGGACGGCCCCTATGCGCCGGTCCATGCCGTGGCACTGACCCCGGGCGGGCTGCTCGCCGGTCTTCTCGGCGGTGGCGAGATTTTGGTCAATTCCCTGCACTCGCAAGGCATCGACCAACCCGCTCCGGGACTGCGCATCGAAGCGATGGCCCCCGATGGCCAAATCGAGGGGGTGAGCCTGCCGCAGGCCCGGTTCGTGCTCGGCCTGCAGTGGCATCCCGAGCACAAGGTGCTCGAAAATCCGGTTTCCAGAGCGCTGTTTTCGGCATTCGGGCAGGCATGCCGCGCCGCGGCGGAGAGCCCCGGGCTTGCCATCCGCGCGGCATGAGCAAGTGGGGATTTGTTCCCGCCAACCGCATGCCAATTTTTTCTTTCCGTTATGCAAAAATCGAGGGATTGCGTTGCCTGATTCGCACCCCAGATCTAGGGTCCAGAAGCGGAGAGAGCCCTGAGCTCTCTTAAGAATGGACCCGACTCCCCTGCGGGCCCAATTTCCCCCAACGCTTCTGACATGCAGGCGCCCGGTCTTCCCCCCCGACCGGGCGCCGTTGCGTCTGCACATCAGCCATTGCGCTCCTAGACCCCAGGCCGCTAAGCCGTGAGCCTGCGCGTGGCGACCTGGAACATCAACTCGGTTCGTCTGCGGATCGATAATGTCCGGCGGTTAATCACCGAATGGGCACCGGATGTGCTGTGCCTGCAGGAAACGAAGGCTCCCGACCAGCTATTCCCGAGCGAGGCGTTCGAGGCGCTCGGGTACGGCCACCGGCTGGTGCACGGGATGAAAGGGTATAACGGAGTCGCGATCGTCTCGCGGGTGCCGATCGAGACGCCGCTGACCCGGAGCTGGTGTGCCCGCGAGGACTGCCGCCATGCGCTCACCGTGCTGCCCGGCGGCATCGAACTGCACAATATCTACGTGCCTGCAGGCGGCGACTTGCCGGACCCGGAAATCAACCCGAAATTCGCCCACAAGCTGCAATTCCTCGACGAAGTCGCCGCTTGGTTTGCCGCCGAACGCGCAGATGGCCGGGCAATGGTAGCGGTCGGCGATCTCAACATCGCGCCGCTCGAAGCGGATGTCTGGTCGCACAAGCAGCTGCTCAGCGTCGTCAGCCATACGCCGGTGGAAGTCGAGCGCCTCGGCCGTCTGCAGCGGGCAGGCGGCTTTGTCGACGCGGTTCGGCAGTTTATCCCGCCGCCAGAGCGCCTCTATACTTGGTGGAGCTACCGGGCGCGCGACTGGGCCGCCTCGAACCGCGGCCGGCGGCTCGACCATATCTGGGTGACGCCAGGGTTGGTTGGCGGAGTGTCGGGGGTGCAGGTGCTGCGCGACAGCCGAAGCTGGCCCAAAGCATCCGATCACGTGCCGGTCATGCTGACGATCGGGACATGACCCGGCGATAGAGGTGATAGCGGCCGGGCGCCACGTTTTGTGGCGGTGCAAGAGGGACGAGCCACGCAATCTCGATCTGCGGTTCGCTAACCAAGACGGCATCGGGGCGCAGAAGCGGTGTGATCAGCGGCGACAGCTCGCGGCCAAGCGCGCGGCTCTCTTCGACATCGCCGGTTCCAGGATCGAGATGGGCGAGAGCCACCCGACCTTCGAGCCGGCCGCGCGCCGCCGGCAAGGTCTCGCGCATGTCACCCAAAATCAGAAACTCGGCGGGGGGAATGCACAGCGGATGGGCGGCTACTCGGCGCTCGCAGACAAAAATATCGCGCCCGGGAAAGAGTTCGCGCAGATGATCATAGGTGCGGCCGTTGCCGAGCCCGAGTTCCAGCACCGGCCCGTCGAGCCCGCGAACCCACTGCGCGCCCATATCGAGGCAGGCGCGTTGCGCCTCGAGCCGGCGGATAAAGCTGTCTAGCCGGCTCATCCGGCGAGAATCAAGCCGCGAGGCCGATCTGCTCGCGCAGGCGCTTGTTCTCGGCCGAAACTGCGCGCAGTTGGTTGTTGACCGCATCGAGCCGATGCGCCAGCTCCTGCATGATCGCGACCGAGATGTTGGGAAATTCGCGCACCATGCGCATAAACGGTTCTTTTGCGATGCGCAGAGCGAGGAGCCGGTCCTTGGCGCGGACCGTCGCGTTGCGCGGCATATTGGTCAGGATGCCCATCTCGCCGACCGTCTCGTTGGCGCCGAGGGTGGCGAGGATCACCGGCCCGGCCGGTGTATCGGCGATGACCTCGGCATGACCCTCGATGATCAGATAGGCTGCGTCGGCGGTGTCACCCTGGCGCACGATCAGCTTGCCCGGATCGTAGCCGACCCGCTCGCTCATAAACGCCAACAGCTTCAGCCGCGATGGCTCGATCTCGGCAAACAGCGGCACGCGCCGCAGCACTTCGAATTCCTGTTTGAGACTCATGTTACCTCCCTTCCAATTGGGGCTTATCCACCCCGCTGTCGGTCATTCGGTCGCCGCGAGCAGTGTCAACAGCGAGTCCGTGCGGGCGGCGAGTTCGGCCGGGGTGCCCTGCTCCAGCAATTTGCCGTTGCTTAACACGAGCACGTGGTCGAAGCTTCGCGCAAGGCTCGCCCGATGCAGGGTCCAGATCACCCCGCGGCCGGCAAACTCTTGCTTCAGCCCTTGCACAACCTTGGCCTGCGCCTGGCCATCGAGAGCCGATGTCGCCTCGTTCAGGATCAACAAATCGGGGCGCTTTAGCAGCGCCCGGGCGAGACCGACCATCTGCCGCTGGGCGAGCGGCAGGCGCGAGCCGCCGGGGCCGACGTGATAGTCGAGCCCGACATCGATAATCGTCTGGCGCAGCGACAATGCGTCGATGACCTCCGCAAGCGCCGCCGGGACCCGTACCGGGGCTTCAGCCTCGCCATAAGCAATCTTGCCGAACAGGATGTTGTCCTGCACCGAGGCAGCGGCGTTATAGCGCTCGGCATCAAAAAATTCGATCTGGGCGCGGCCCTCGGCCGGCAGGTCGGCGCGAAACAGGCGGCGCGCGTCGACCAGCCGGCGCTGCATCGCCGCGTCGATCACATCGAGCCGGTGACGGGCCGGGATCAGCTTGAACGGCAGCGCCAAGAGCTTGCTGCGGTCGGCCCTGCCGAGCGCCTGAGTACCGCCTCTTTCGGCTCGCGCCAAAACCGCGGCATATTCCGGCAGATCGCTGGCGCCGATAAAGCTGTACTGCTCGAAAAACGCGTGATCCGGCGGCAGATCGGCGAACAATTCGAGCATCGTTGCCGCGACCTCTCGCCCGGCCGCGACGAGATCCTCGGTCAACCCGGCCCTGGCCAGCACGCGCAGCACA
>DASXMC010000087.1:0-3800 GCA_036495885.1 Allostellaceae bacterium
CAGTCGGCTTGCAGTGCGTTCCCAGCTGCGGGACGCGACCGCGACCGGAGCAGCACCAACAGCCGCGGGTTGGCGATCATGACGATCAGCATCATCAGCTTGTAAATCGTTCAGGTAGGCGACCATCGCCTCCCGCCGCGATGGTGTGTGGGACGTCGCAACGGTCGTGTTTCAGCCGATGCACCAGCACGCGCGGCTCGCGTTCGCTGACCCGCAATACGGCGTCGGGTCACTCTTTATGTTTGCGGTGCTAATGTTTGCGGTGCGCAAGATCGTTTCGCAGCCCAGGCGATAAGGGAAGGTCCGGAATCGCCGAATTTCGCCCACTCCCGTGCGCCGATGCCACGGTCTCCTTTCCTATCACATAGCAGGCGCTCGGCCGGTGCGGGTGGAACCAGCGTTCGTGCCCCCTCAAGAGACATTCGTCCGAGGGATCGGCATCATCCGCCTCGGGTGGCAATGCGACTTTCGCCAACACGCGCGCTAGTAGCCGCGAGGTAGCGCCGATAGCGGCCATTTTCGCCGAGAGGTCGGCCAACGTGTATGTGATAATCCGGTGTATCACGCGCCAAACACAGTTTAGGAACGGCCGACATGGCCAAGGGCTAAGGCGGCTCAGCTGCGGCGCAGCCAAATCTCATTCACGGCGTGAGATGGGTCCTTACGGACGACGAGGCGGGCACGCTCCCGGGCTGGCCGGATGTTCTCCTGCAGATTGGGCAGGTTGATTTCTCGCCAGACAGTGCGGGCGGTGCCCTCGGCCTCTTCCCGGCGGCCCGTTCCTGCAGGCGGGTGAAAATCGCCGCTCGAGGGTCGGGGTCGTCGACTCAGACCAGTTCGAATCGCCCGCTTGCGAAATTGAGCTTGACCGACAGCGTTCCTTCATTGACCAGCCAGGGCCGCACGCGATAGCGGCGCGCGCCGCTTGCGTGCATCGGATCGTCCTTGGCAATGGCTTCGGCTTCGGCGAGAGAGCCTGCACGGACGACCACCATGCCGTCGCCCTCCCAGCGTTGCTCGTCATCGCTCCAGTGGGGCCCGGCCGCGAACATCACGCCCCGCTGCTCCAGCGATTCCTGATAGTCCAGATGCCGCTGCAGATTCTCAAGCACTGGAGCGATGCCATTGGCCGGCGTGGTGAAGATCACATAAAACTGCTTCGCAAGATAGCCGCGCTCCTTTGAGAGCTCGATGATTTCCTTCGGTGTCGGTGCGCTCATCTGTTGTCTCCCGTGGTGTCGATCAGGCGGGCACCCGGCGCTCCGATGGCAAGCACCGAGCGGGCAAAACCTCGCGGGTGTGGGGAGCAAGGAAATCGAGCTCCGGCCCCACCGGGACGATGCCGGTCGGGTTGATCGATTTGTGGCTCTGATAGTAGTGCCGCTTGATGTGGGCAAAATCGACGGTCGCGGCGACACTGGGATACTGGAACAATTCGCGGGCGTAATCCCAAAGGTTCGGATAGTCGACGAGCCGCCGCAGATTGCATTTGAAATGGCCCACATAGACCGGGTCGAACCGCACCAGCGTTGTGAAGAGGCGCCAATCGGCCTCTGTGAGGCGCTCACCGCAGAGATATCGGCTTTTCGCAAGGCGCTCCTCGAGCCAGTCGAGGGTCTCGAACAGCGGGCGCACTGCCTCCTCGTAGGCGTCCTGCGTCGTCGCAAAGCCTGCCTTGTAGACGCCGTTGTTGATGGTCGCGTAGATGCGTGCATTGAGGGCATCGATTTGTTCTCGTAGCTCGACCGGATAGAAATCGCCCGGGACCGCGCCGATCCTGTCGAACGCCGAGTTCATCATCCGGATGATTTCCGACGACTCGTTCGACACGATCACGTTGCGCTTTTTGTCCCAGAGCACCGGTACCGTCACCCGTCCGGTATAACTCGAGTTCGACCGGAGATAGACCTCGTAGAGGCGCTCGGCTCCGGCGATCGGGTCGGGAATGACGCCAGGACCGCTATCGAAGGCCCAGCCGTGCTCGCCCATGAACCAATGCGTGACCGACAGCGAAATCGAGTTCTCTAGCCCTTTCAGGACGCGGAAGATCAGGGTTCGGTGCGCCCAGGGGCAGGCGAGCGAGACGTAGAGGTGGTAGCGTCCGGGCTCGGCTTTGAAGCCGCCTTCGCCGGTCGGCCCGGGCGCTCCGTCCGGTGTCACCCAGTTGCGCAACGCGCTTTCTTGGCGCTGGAAGCGCCCGCCGCTTGCCGATGTATCGTACCACCGGTCAGTCCACTGACCATAGACGAGAAGGCCCATCGCGTGATCCTCACGCCGCTTGCTCGACGCAGCCGTCAAGCATCTGCTCGATCGCGCTCACCGCGTGGGCAAGGCCGTTCGCCCGACTCTGGGGACCCATGTCGAGGCCCTCGGCGTGGATGAATTGCACATCGGAGATGCCGATGAAGCCGAGCAGTGTCTTCAGGTGCGGCTCCTGGTGATTGAAGGAAGCGGCGGGTCCTGCCGTGTAAACGCCACCGCGAGTCTCGACCACGATTGCGCGCTTGCCCTTCAAGAGGCCTTCGGGGCCCTTGTCGCTATAGCTGAACGTCTTTCCCGCGCGGATGATCGTGTCGAACCAGGCCTTGAGGTGGCTTGATATGCCAAAATTGTGCATCGGTGAGCCGATCACGATCAGGTCGGCGCGTTTCAGCTCGTCTATCATATGATTGGACAGAGCGCCGATTTCGCGCTGTTCGGCGGTCGCGAGCTCGGCCCGACGCAAGGCGCCGATCGCATCCGACGAAAGATGCGGCAGCGGCCTGTCGCCGAGATCGTATCGGACGACATCGAGGGTTGGCTCTACAGCCTTTAATCGATCAACGATCTGGCCGGTCAGACAGCGGGACACGGAGTCGACGCCGCGCGGGCTGGCGTCGATATGCAGAACGATCATCGTAACACCTCACGTTAAGGGGCGCTCAGCGCCTATTGGAAAAAAGGGGACGGGATCAAACCGAGGCGTGCTCGACAAAGGAGGGAGGGATCGGTTCGCCCCAAGGACCGTTCAGGGCATCGGTCCCGTGCAGACCGGGGAGGGCGTGCGCATTGAGCGTGTCGGTATCGGTCCAGTGCTCGTGCACGCGGCCCCACGGGTCCTGCCAATAATCGTAGATGTGGCTGCCGAGCTCATGTCGGCCGACGCCCCAGACATGGGCGTAGCCCTTCTGCCTGAGGTGATTGTGGCCGATCATCACGTCGTCGACGTCCTGGACCTCAAAGGCCAGGTGATTGAGGCCGGCTTTCTTTCCCTGAATGCAGAAGAAGACGTGGTGGTCGACGTAGGTCTCGCCGCGATCGAGGCGGTTGAACGAGCCGATCAAATTGTCCGGCGAGCCGGCATAGACATCATCCGATGCGAGAAGGCCGAGCGTGTCGCGGTACCAGGCGACTTTCCGGCGTAAATCGGTCGTCATCATCACGCCGTGACCGAGGCGCTTGACATGGGAGAGGCCACGTGGGGGCCGCTGAAGTTCGCCGTTGCGTGGGCGGTTCGCGCCGGAATTGACAGCCTGGCGCGGAACATTCAGCGCCGTCACAGTCTCTATGCCATGGACGATCTCGACGCCATGGCCATCCGGGTCGGTGAGCCGCACCCGCCTGCCGCCACCAGGCTCGTCGATGGACTCAATCCCTGAGGCGCGCGGCAGCTGGGCCAAGCGTTTCAGATCGTCCGGGTCGCTCACGGCGAAGCCGAGCCCCAAAAAGCGCGGCTCGCCGAGCTCGGTGATATGGATGTGGTGCGCGGGATCGGTGCCGCGCATGTAGAGCGCGGTCATGGTCCGCGCGGCGCGGACCAT
>DASXMC010000088.1:0-8884 GCA_036495885.1 Allostellaceae bacterium
CGCCCCACATCAGCTCTCTGCGATAAACTCTGAACATACTTGAGCATCCTCATAGGAAAATGCGGCGCGAAAAAACCCCGCGCCGCCGTTCGCCATAGGCGAGATTGCGCCCGCACCGGGCCGGCATCCGCCGATTGCCCAGCTGGTCCCGGTCCGGGACGGAAGGAGAAAAGGCCGGGGTCGCCAATCGCGAGCGCCGGCCGTCAACGTCGCAATCCAAGGCGTCCGATCAGGGTTTGGTAGCGGCTCTGATCCGACCGCTTTAGATAATCCAGCAGCCGGCGGCGCTGGCCGACCATTACCAGCAATCCGCGTCGCGAATGGAAGTCCTTTTTATGGGTTCCCAGATGATCGGTCAGGTTGCGGATGCGCTCGCTCAGGATGGCAACCGGAACTTCGGGCGAACCGGTATCGACCGGTTTGGTCGAGTATTCGGAAATGAGTGCCTGCTTGCGCTCGGCAGTGATCGACATCGATCGAGCCTCTTTACCAATTGATGACACGCAATGGCCGCAAACTGGCGCCTTCGATTTTCGCCAGCGCGACCAGCGTCTGATTATGCCAAGCGCTGACGACGTCATCGCCGTCAAGCCGCTCGAATTGCCGCCGCTGCACCGGATCGCAGACGGTAACACGCTGCCCGTAGCGCAACCGATCAGCCTCGCTTGCCGCCAACATCACCGCCGGCACACCAGCCAGCGCGGTTTCGATCGGCAGCAGGTTTCCGTAGTTCGCCGGAATATGTTGTGTATCTCCCAGGGATTCCAGTGGAATTGCGTCCGCTTCGCCGAACGGTCCGACCGACAAGCGCCGCAGCGCGGTGATATGGCCGAAGGTGCCGAGCTCACGCGCAAGATCGCGGGCGAGCGCCCGGATGTATGTTCCCTTGCCGACAATCGCCTCGAAATCGGCGTGCTCAAGATCGGGTGTTGCGGTCAAGCCGAGGCTGTAGATCTCCACCCGCCGCGCAGCGAGCGACGGCGCATGGCCGGCCCGGGCAAGCGCATACGACCGGCGGCCGCCGATTTTCAACGCACAATAGGCGGGAGGCGTCTGCATGACCGCGCCGGTAAAATTCGGCAAGACCGCCTCGATATCCTCCCGCCGCGGCAACACTCCGCTCTCGCCGACGATTTCACCCTCGCAGTCATCGGTCGCGCGGGCGATGCCCCAGCGCACCCGAAAGCGATAGCGCTTGCGGCCATTGATCGCGTAGGCGATGGTTTTCGTCGCCTCGCCGAGAGCGATCGGCAGGACCCCGGTCGCGAGCGGATCGAGCGTGCCAGCGTGACCCGCTTTTGCCGCGAACGCCCGACGCACCCGCCCAACCGCCTGGGCCGAGGTAACACCCTGCGGTTTGTCGATCACAAGCCAGCCGTGCGGGGGGCGATCACCCGGCATCGTCGCCGGCCTCGCCCTCGGCCTGAGCGGCGGAAAGGTCGCGCTCGACGTCAGGCCGAACCAACAGAGCGGCGATGCGATCGGCTTGATCAAAGGTTTCATCGAGCGCAAAGCTCAACTGCGGCGCATAGCGCAACGCCGCAGCGCGGGCCAGCCGGCCGCGGAAGAAGCCGGCGCCGCGCTGTAATGCGGCGACGATTTCCGCCCCGTTGGCCCCGCCCAACGGCATCACGTAAGCGGTCGCATTACGCAAATCGGGGCTGATGCGAACCTCGCTCACGGTGATGTTGGCATCGCGAAGCGCAGGATCGCGGCATTCGCCTCTGCACAGCAGCTCGGTCAGGATATGACGCAATTCCTCGGCGACCCGGCGTTGGCGCTGCCCTGCCCCGCGGCTCGCGGTCCGGCCGGCGCCGCGACTCGCAGGCCCCCCACCACCAACAATCCTCGACGATCCGGCATTCATCGATCGACGAACGAGCCTATAAGGTCCGTGCGACTTCTTCGATCTCGAAGCATTCGATCACATCGCCGCTCTGGATATCTTGGTAGTTCTCAAAGGCCATCCCGCACTCATAGCCCTCGCGCACCTCGCGGACCTCTTCCTTGAAGCGTTTCAATGTCTTCAACGACCCTTCGTGGATCACGACGTTGTCGCGCAGCAGCCGCACTTTGGCACCGCGGCGAACCACACCCTCGGTGATCATGCAGCCCGCAACCTTGCCGACCCGGGTGATGTTGAATACTTCGCGGATCGAGGCGTTTCCGAGCAGACGTTCGCGCAAAGTTGGCGCCAACAGCCCCGACAGCGCTCCGCGCATATCGTCGATCAGATTGTAAATGATCGAGTAATAGCGGATTTCGACGCCGTCGCGCCGCGACAGGTCGCGCGCTTGCGGATTGGCTCGGACATTAAAGCCGATGATAAAGGCTTCTGATGCTTTGGCCAAAATAACGTCGCTTTCGGTGATCCCGCCGACCGCCGAATGCAGGACCCGGATCGACACTTCGCTGGTTGAAAGCTTGTCGAGCGAACCGACAATCGCTTCGAGCGAGCCCTGAACGTCCGATTTGACGACGACCGGCAATTCTTTGGTGGCGCCGGCGGCGATCTGCGAGAACATCTGCTCGAGGGTGCCGCGCCCGCCTATCGCGGCAGCGGTATCGCGCCGCCGCCGCTGGCGGAAATCGGCGATGTCGCGCGCCCGGCTTTCGTTCTCGGCGACAACAAAATCGTCGCCGGCGAGCGGGATGCCGTTCAGACCCAGCACCTCGATCGGCGTTGACGGCCCGGCTTCGAGCTGGCTGTGTCCGCGGTCGTCGATCAGCGCGCGCACGCGACCCCATTCGCTGCCGGCGACAAAGATGTCGCCTACCCGCAAACTCCCGCGCTGGATCAGCACGGTGGCGACCGGACCGCGGCCGCGCTCGAGCTTTGCTTCGAGCACCACACCTTCGGCCGGCCGGTTTGGGTTCGCCCTCAGGTCGAGCAATTCCGCCTGCAGCAGAATCGCCTCTTCAAGCCGGTCGAGATTGGTTTTTTTGAGCGCCGACACTTCGACATCGAGGATCTCGCCGCCCATTTGCTCGACGATGACGTCGTGCTGCAGCAGTTCTTGGCGCACCCGTTCGGGTCGCGCGTCGGGTTTGTCCATCTTGTTGATGGCGACGATGATCGGGGCCTGAGCCGCCTTGGCATGACGGATCGCTTCGACCGTCTGTTCCATGATGCCGTCATCCGCGGCGACGACAAGCACGACAATGTCCGTCACATTGGCGCCGCGCGCCCGCATCGCGGTGAAGGCCTGGTGACCCGGCGTATCGATAAACGTGATCTGCTTGCCGCTCCGCAGATTCACCTGATAGGCGCCGATATGCTGGGTGATCCCGCCGGCTTCGCCGGCCGCGACATCGGTCTCGCGCAAAGCATCGAGCAGCGAGGTCTTGCCGTGATCGACATGACCCATGACGGTGACGACTGGGGCTCTGGCCTCCAGCGCCTCCTCGGCATCCTGCTCGCCGCGCAAGCCAACCTCGACATCCGATTCTGACACCCGCCGCAGACGGTGGCCGAATTCGCTGACGACGAGTTCGGCGGTGTCGGCATCGATGACCTGGTTGATTGTCGCCATGACGCCCATCCGCATCAGCGCCTTGATCACATCGGCGCCGCGCTCGGCCATGCGGTTGGACAATTCCTGCACGGTAATCGTTTCGGGAACGACCACATCGCGAACCACCTTGACGGTCTCCTGCTCGCGCTGGTGCAGCCGCAGGCGCTCGCGCTCGCGAGCCCGCCGCACCGAGGCGAGGCTGCGCATGCGCTCGCCTTCGTCACCCGAAAGCGCCCGGGTCACGGTCAGTTTCCCGGTACGGCGACGCATCTCCTCACGGCGCACCGGCGCTACCGGTTTTTTCACCTCCGGCCGCGCCCCACGTCGCGCGACCCCTGCTGACTCTTCTTCCTCCACCTCCGGCGCCGCGACCTTGCCGGCAGCGGCAAGTGCAGCGACCTTCGCCGCTGCCGCCTTGCCGGCGCGCTCGGCCACCTCGCGCCGCGATTCCTCTTCCTTGCGCCGTTCCGCCTCTTCTTCCGATCGTCTGCGCGCCTCCTCGGCGGCGAGGCGGCGAGCCTCCTCCTCCTCGGCCTTGAGGCGTGTTTCCTCCTCAGCGTGCCGGCGCGCCTCTTCGGCGGCGCGCGCCTCTTCCTGGCGACGACGATCGGCTTCGGCCAGCGCCGCGCGGTGGCGCGCATCCTCGTCGGCCTTGTGCGCGTCTTGCAGTGCGCGGACGCGGCCGGCGCGTTCTTCGGCGGTCAGGGTGCGCGGGATGACGACGGGCCGACGGGTCGGTTCGGCGGGTTGCGAACGCGCCGCAGGGGCGCTCTCATCCGCGGCCGTCAACGCCGCGTCGGTCTTTCCGGGCTCCGTCGAGCCCGGCCCGATCATCCGCTTTTTGCGGACCTCGACGGTCACGGTCTTGGAGCGGCCGTGCGAAAAGCTCTGCCGCACCTGCCCGGTCTCTACGCCCTTGCGCAGCTCTAACCGGCCGCCTGGACGCGCCAGGGTCAGAGGCCGCTTCTGCTCTTGCTCAGTTGCGTCGGTCATTGCGCTCCAATACCGTCGTTCTGTCTTTCCGCGTCCGGCAGGATCGGGTCTGCCGCTCGCTCGACCGTCGCGTCCGCGCGAAAGCCGGCGAGTTTGTGCGCATCGATCACCAGCCGACGGCCGAGCGGACCCGCGCCGAGCGATGCATTTACCACGTGTTCGCGGCCAAAAGCCGCACCAATCTCATCAGCCCTCAACACGCACAGGAGCGGCAGGCCGCGTCCCGACCCGGCGAGCTTTCGACGCGCACCTTCGGCGCCGTCGAATGCCGCCAGGAGCACCCCGCTCTTGCCCTGGCGGATCGCGTCGCGGACGCGCTCGTATCCGGCAACCGCCAGCCCGGCACGGCGAGCCAGCCCGATAGCGTCAATGCAACGCTGCACCAGCAGCGCTTCGATATGGTCCGAAAGCCCGGCGGCGACTGCCACCGGCCGCCGTGCGGCGCGGGCAAAGAGCCGTTTTGCAACAGCCCGATCGACTATATCGCGACGCGGCGACAACCACCAACCCCGTCCCGGCAACCGGGCGGCAACATCGGGCACGATCTCGTTGCCGGGCCCGACGACGAACCGCAACATGGATGAGCGGTCGCCGGTGTCGCCGGTTACGAGGCAGCGCCGCTGCGCCCCCGTTTTACCTGCCTCGGCCGCTGCGGCGGCAATGACGCCGCTGTTGATTGCGCTCGTTGCGCCTACTCCTTGCCGGAGGCTGCAGGCGAAGCGGGCTCGTCCTCGAACCAATGCGCGCGCGCCTGCATAATCAGCGCGTTGGCTGCTTCCAGATCAAGCGCCGCGGCAGCCGTACCGGAGCCGAACAGTTCAACCAACTCGTCACCGGCGAGATCGCCCAAATCGTCGAGCGTCTTGACGCCCTTTTCGCCGAGTACAACCAGCATCGCGGGCGTCAGGCCGTCGAGCGCTGCGAGATCGTCCGAGACGCCGAGCTCTTTGCGGCGCTCTTCATATTCGCGGTCACGGCGCTCCAGCGCGCCGCGCGCCCGTGCCTGCAATTCTTCGGCAATTTCGTTGTCGAACCCTTCGATCTCGGCGAGATCTTCGGTCGCAACATAGGCGACCTCCTCAAGCGTGGTGAACCCTTCGGTCACCAACAGTTGAGCGATGACCTCATCGATATCGAGCGCATCGATAAACATCTTGCTGCGGCTGTGAAACTCCTCGGTCCGCCGCTCCGATTCTTCGGCCTCGGTCAGAATGTCGATATCCCATCCGCTCAGCTGGGAGGCCAGCCGCACATTCTGGCCCCGCCGCCCGATCGCCAGGCTCAGCTGATCGTCGGGGACCACAACCTCGACCCGTCGCTGCTCCTCGTCGATCACCACCTTGGTGACTTCGGCGGGGGCCAGCGCGTTGACGACAAACGTCGCCGGATCCGCGGCCCATGGCACGATATCGATCTTTTCGCCCTGCAGCTCGCCAACCACCGCCTGGACGCGACTGCCGCGCATGCCGACGCAGGCGCCGACCGGGTCGATGCCGCTGTCGCGCGAGACCACCGCGATCTTGGCGCGGCTACCCGGGTCACGCGCCACCGCCTTGATCTCGATGATGCCGTCATAGATTTCCGGCACCTCTTGCGCAAACAGCTTGGCCATGAATTGCGGGTGGGTGCGGGACAGAAAGATTTGCGGCCCGCGCGGCTCCGGGCGCACATCATAGATATAGGCGCGCACCCGCTCGCCCTGGCGAAAGCTCTCGCGCGGCAGGAGTTCGTCGCGCCGCGCCATCGCCTCGGCGCGGCCCAGATCGACGACGACATTGCCGAACTCGACCCGCTTGACAAGCCCGTTGACGATCTCGCCGGTGCGGTCTTTGTATTCGAGATACTGGCGCTGGCGCTCGGCGTCGCGGACCTTCTGGACGATCACCTGCTTGGCGGTCTGCGCCGCAATGCGGCCGAAATCGATCGGTGGCAGCGGATCGGTGATAAAGTCACCGAGTTCGGCCTCCGGGTTGAGCCGCTGCGCCTCGACAAGAGGGATCTGCGTCGCCTCGTTTTCGATCGGTTCGGCCACCTCGCGAAACCGCAGCAAGCGGATCTCGCCGTTGCGGCGGTCGATCTCGGCGCGGATATCATATTCCTGCCCGTATTTCGAGCGGCCCGCTTTTTGGATTGCCTGCTCCATCGCTTCGATCACTTCATCGCGGTCGATGCCTTTGTCGCGAGCGACCGTGTCGGCGACCTGCAGCAGCTCCGGGCGGGCGTAGGTGACGGTGCTTTCCATGGGGTGTTCCGCGACCATTGGGTGTTCCAGGGTTGTCCCTAAGCCATCTCGTGAATGGAGAGCGCGCGCTCGTCAGTGGCCGCGGCGCTCGGAGGCGCTTATCAAATCGTCGGTGATCACGAGCTTGGCTCGTGCTATTGCGCCGAACGGCAGACGCGTCTCACCGGCCTCTGTCGCAAGGCGAATGTCGCCGCCGGCCGTGCCCAAGAGCCGCCCGCGAAAACGCTTGCGTCCCTCGACCGGCGCACCCAGCTCGATCCTCGCCTCAAACCCGCTGAAGCGGTCGTAATCGTCAAGCTGCACGAGGGGGCGATCAATCCCGGGCGAGCTGATTTCGAGCACGTAAGCGCCCGGGATCGGATCGGCGACATCGAGCAATGCCGAAACAGAGTGGCTGATGAGGGTACAATCGTCCAGGGTCAGCGGCGCATCGTCGATGCGCTCGGCCATGATCTGCAGAGCGGCACGACGGCCGCCGCCCAGCGCCACCCTGACGACGCGATAACCCATTGCCGCCAGCGCCGGTTCGACGATTTGCGCAATCGCATTCGTATCGACCAAAAACCGACCTCTGCTCCCTGATCTGCCAACCCCATACGAAAAAGTGGGCCGCCGGCCCACCTTCGCATGACAGTCCGCAACGCGGACCTATGTGGTTACCAGTCGCAATATAATCCCAATCGACGAGCCCGCAAGGGTATTGCTTGGCGCCGCCGACCGATCGTTTCGGGACGGACGCGAGAGGACGCCCGGCGATTTCCGCGGGCTAACCCCCCTGCCCTCACCTGCCCGCGGCGTCTTCACGAATCATCGCCGCACCCTTTTCGCCGATCATGATCGTCGGCGCATTGGTGTTGCCGGTGGTCACGGTCGGCATGACCGAGGCGTCGATTACGCGCAGCCCTGCGAGGCCGCGCACCCGCAGCCGCGAGTCGACGACCGCCAACGGATCCTCGCCCATCCGGCAGGTGCCGACCGGATGATGCAGGTTGGTGCCGTCGCGATGCAGGAAATCGTTCAGCTGCTGCGGGGTCTCGAAACCGCTGCCCGGCATCGTCTCTATGGCGCTGTATCGGGAAAGCGCAGGCGCTGCAAATACTCGGCGGGCGCGCTCGATCCCGGCGAGCAATACGTCGATATCGGTCGATGCCGCAAGATAGTTGGGGCGGATCGCCGGCCGCGCTCTCGGATCGGCCGAGCGCGCCATGATCGTCCCGCGGCTGTCCGGGCGCGCCAGGCACACCGCGATCGTCATTCCCGGCTCGCGTTCGAGCCGGCCGTAGCCGCTCGGGTCGTAGCTGCCCGGGGTGAACAGCAGTTGCAGATCGGGGCTCGCCAGCCCCTCCCGGCTTTTGCAGAACACCATTGCCGTGGTCACGCCAAAGGTCAGGGCACCCCGCCCGGCCGCGGCGTAGAGGCCGATCTCGCGCACCAGATGGGTCCCGCGCGCGAGCTGGTTGACCGAGACCTCATCTCTGACCCGATGCGACACCCGTGCGGCAAAGTGGTCGGAGAGATTGGCGCCTACCCCAGGCAAATCGAGCACCACCGGGATGCCGATCGATTTCAGATGTTCGGCCGGCCCGACCCCCGAGATTTGCAATAGATGAGGGGAATTGACGGTGCCGCCGCACAGGATCACTTCGCGCGATGCAGTCGCCCGGTCGATCCGGCCGTTTTTGCGAAACGCGACACCGGTGCAGCGCCGGCCGTTAAAGCCGAGACAAGTGGCAACCGCCCTGGTAATCACCCGCAAGCTTTTGTGGCGTCGCGCTGCGGCAAGAAAAGTCTGCGCGGTCGAGCCGCGGAACCGGCCGCCGCGGGTCATCTGCGAGTAGCCGACCCCCTCCTGTACTACACCATTGTAGTCGAGCGTCATCTTGAACCCGGCCTCTTGGGCGGCTTCGACAAAGCGGTGGGTCAGGGGCAGGATCGTGCGGTAATCCTCGACCGGCAGCGGTCCGCCTTTGCCGCGATATTCCGGGTCGCCCGCGGCGTAATTTTCCGATTTTTTGAAGAAGGGCAGAACATCGGCATAGCTCCAGCCGCGAGCGCCCATCTGCGCCCAGCCATCGTAATCGGCGGGATTGCCGCGCACGTAAAGCATGCCGTTGATCGAGCTGGTGCCGCCCAA
>DASXMC010000089.1:0-2745 GCA_036495885.1 Allostellaceae bacterium
GTACCTGCGATCCTATTTGGTTAGCGACCAAGACGACGCGAGGACTCCGGACAACCAGCCAATTTTCTGATCTCGGAGTCGCCGCCAGGGCTGCATTGTCCGCAACACGAAAGAGGGCGCCACGGTATCCATCAAATGGACTGAAGCGCGCCGTGCGCTGTTGACGCCGCGAGACGCACTTCCGCGTGGGCCCGTCGCACGCCGCCCGCTAAGGCGATGCAGCGTCTCCCCTCGGTGCTGGCGCGATAATGCGGGAAGGGCGCCGAGACTTCGCTACTTGTTTTTGCGATCAATAGTTCGGCCGTCGCGCGGCTATTTGAGATTTGATCCAGTCATCGGCGATCACCATTCCATGCAGAAAGCTGATGATCGGTAAAAATCACGAAAGCGAAAGTCTAGGGGTACTGCGCTGGCTTACTTTGGCGATCGCCGTCGCGTTGGGGATTTTGCCTTTGTATTTTGTGCGGGTGATCCCGCCACCGAGTGGTCCCGCATCCATGGATCTACTCAAGCTGCGAACGATCGAGATGGGTTAGGTCGGCGAATGAAGATCAAATGTCAGCGCGCCCGGATTACTGCGGCCAAGGAGGCTGGAAGCGATAGACCAGACTAAGCATCAGTGTCTGGTTCTCATAATTGCTCGAGAAGGATGTTCCGTTAGCGCGTGCGAAAGTAGGGTCGGTTGTTGCAAAGTAGCGCCAATCGAGATCCACCTCAAAGCTAGCGTCGAATTCGTGGTGGATCCCGATGATTCCCTGGTAGGCGAACTTAGTGTCGGTGCTGTCCGTGATCGTCGTGTTCTGGCCTCGGGTGAGCGCAAATAGTCGAGCGGCGCCCACACCGACGCCGAGATGGGGTGAGACCGGCCAATACAGGCCTATCCACCGAAGATCGACGTCGAATAGCACGTTAGTCATCGCCGCGAGCGAGCGCCGGTAGCCGCCAGTGCTCACGTTAACCCCGGTTTGCACCGCATGCCCGGTGGCGGTGGAGAACAGGAGTTGCCGCGACAATGGATTGTCGCGAAAGACCCCCTCTTCCTCAAGCCGCCACGGTCCCCATTGATAGCCGAGGCGGGCGCCAGCAGCGTATCCATCACCCCATATGTCCTGAACGCCCAGACCTGGTTGCGGCCCCGCCGAGTTGGGGCTGCCCTCGCTGAACGTCCGCTTGTCCATAAGGTGTGACCAGCCGCCTTCGCCTGCAGCGAAAAACCCATCCGCCGGTGCCGGCAGAGCGGGCGCTACGGTCAACAAAGCGCTCAGAACGTGTCGTAGGCGAAGCATTTGCAATAAGACGATAGCCTGCGCGGATTGGACCGGATCACTCGGGTTGCCGATCGGACTGCTATGTCCGCGCGGCCGCCCCGAGCCACACAAAGATTTGCCCCTCGCGGGCTGTCGGACCCGTCCGAGGGGCGGAGAGAGCTTTGAAGCAGGTGAAGGATGACAGGACCTAGGGAGAGCCGCAAGCGTGGACCCAGCCGGGGCTTTCCGCAATCAGCGCCGGCGACAGCATGCCAGCTTTTCGGTAGATGCTGTGCAGGCAATGGGCCTTCGTAGATTCTCGCCGCTCACCCCCTCGGCATTGGCGCGGGACGGGCGTGCTAGCGTTCAATGTTGAAAACCGCCCTGAACGGCAGCACCCAAAAGGTAGCCCGGACACGTGCGGAGGGGTCGAATGCGGAGACGGGAAATCCGCGGTCGAGTTCCTCTATGGATTGAGAACCCATCCCCCGCCGAGGCGGCGTACCGAGCCGTAGAACTGCCCGGCGGCGCTTTCGCCCCCCTTTGACAGTATCTGGATACATAGAGGGGAATTCCTGAAGTGAAACAAGGATCTCCGGCCGAAGCCGGATCGGGCCGTGTATCTAGGGGCTCAGCCGAGCTGAAGGACGGGGGGTGGCTTCGGAATATTGAGGGATTTGAGGCGCTTGAGTGCAGCCGGTGCGGGCTCGGTGACCTGCCAGACGGTCCCGTTCGGGCTCAACAATTGCGCCAACTTGATCTGCTTCAGGTCGTCACGGATGTTGCGCCAGGTGTCGCCACACGCCTGCTCAGCGATCCGTTCGAGCCGCAGCGACAGCACGGTGAGGGCGACGTGCGCATGGATGCGATGCGGCGCCCAGTGGTAGACGGGCCGTAGCTTCAAGCCGCTCTTGAGCATGCGCCAGGCGGTTTCCACCCGTTGCAGCTGCTTATAGCCGAGGGCGAGATCGGCGGCGCTCAGCGTGTCGTCGTTACTGTGCACGACGAACTTGCCATCGAGTTTGGCGAGCGCCTGGACGTTGGTCTGATCGATGCGGGGATGACCGCTCGGGGTCAGCCGGATATAGCGACCATACCGCCCGGAGGCGCGCAGCTCGCACACGCGTTTGCTGTGCGGACCGCTGTTCGTATCAGCCAGGCACTCGATCTCGGCGGCGAGCTCGGTGAGGACCGCCTCGCGATGGCGGGCCTGCCGCTCAGCCTCCCGCGGGTTGTAGCAGACCACGTAGCGGCGACGGCGCTCTCCGTCCCCGACGACGACCTCCTTAACCTGCAGGTTCTCGGCGACCTCCTGGTAACGCCCCGGGCGGGTGATCACCTGGTGGGCGACCTCGCTGCCGCGCAGGATCGGCATGCAGACGATGTATTTGCCGCCGGCGCGGGCGAGCGCGGCCAGGTTCTGCGCGCTGACCATGCCGGCGTCACCGACAAAGACGCAGCGGCTCAGCTGCCAGCCCTTGAGGTCGTTCTTGACGCT
>DASXMC010000090.1:0-2330 GCA_036495885.1 Allostellaceae bacterium
CGGGGGCTATACCGGCTTCACCGCCCTTTTCGGCAACGTCAATGTCGCGCCGCAGATCTCGCCCGGCGGACCGGTCACGGATCTCGACGGCGACGTCATTGCCGATAGCAACGGCAATCCGGGTTTTCCCGGCTTTGACCCTACGCCCGCGCAGACCTTGGGCTATCTCGCGACGATGCTGGAGGCCGGCGTCCCGGTCGTCACCGGCTATATCGAGGATGCCCACGACAACAACCAGCAGGCGTTGTCCGGTGTCGATCCCAACGACGTGGGATTCTTCGGGCCAGGCGAGGCCGGCTATGTCACTACGCTCGCCGCCTACAACAAGGCGTTCGGCCAGTTCTTCGCCCGTCTCGCCAACGACGGGATCACCAAGGAGAACACGCTCTTTATCATCACCGCCGACGAGAACGACCATTTCGTGGGCGGCCCGCCGTCGCCAACGGGTTGCGATGGCATCACGATGCCGTGCACCTATGCCGAGAAGGGCGAGATCGACAACATCCTCGACTCGGTGATTGCCACCGAATTCGGCGATACGACACCGTTCGCGATCCATTTCGACTCGGCGCCGACCTTTTACATCAGCGGCAATCCCGGCCAGACTGACCTCGCGACCCGCAACCTCGAACGCGAGGCGGATGCCGCACTCGGCTTCGATCCCGTCGCCGGGCCGAACGGCAGCACCAACCACTTGACCGCGGCACTCGCCGACCAGGCCGAACAGAAACTGCTGCACATGGTAACCGCCGATCCCAACCGCACGCCGAATTTCATCATGTTCGGCAACCCGGACTACTACTTCCTGACCTCGGGAAAGACCCCGCCGCCGCTGTGCACGCCGGATTTGCGGGGCTGCTCTTCCATATCTGACAGTGATGCCTGGAACCATGGCGATTTCCAGAACCAAATCACTAAGACCTGGCTCGGGATGGTCGGTCCAGGTGTACTCAACAAAGGCCGGTTTGGGGACATTTTTAGCGACCACACCGATATCCGGCCGACGATTCTTCGGCTGGCGAGCCTTAAGGACGATTACGCGCATGACGGCCGGGTGCTGTTCGAGGCGCTGTCTTCCGATGTCCTCCCCAACTCCCTGCGGGAGAATCAGGACACTCTCTCGGCTCTCGCCGAGGCCTACAAGGCGATCAACGCGCCGCGCGGGACGCTCGGCGCCCACACCTTGACAGGGATCTCGACGACTGCACTCAAGGGCGACGACGCCACCTATGCGTCGCTTGAGGGCCAGATCGAAGCGATCACCGCGCGGCGCAACCAAATCGCTGGCCAGATGATCGATATGCTCGAGGATGCGGCTTTCATCGGACAGCCGATCGACGAGGGCCAGGCGAACCGTCTGATCGCCGAGGCTTACGATCTGATCGCTTCGGTCCCTTAATTTTCACCCGCTTCATGGCCGGCCGGTGCACGAAGGGGATCGGCAGCGGCCGCCAAATGCCGCGGCAGCGTTTTTGCCCAATTCTGCCGACAATGGCGGTCAGGGCAGGGACCTGACCATCCGCCGCGTGTGGATGACGCTTTAGCGCCGACGGCGGCGATTGGTGCGAGCCCGACAGTACTGCCGGATTCGGACCATAACGGACCTCGCACGAGATAGGACGGCCCTCAGCGATGTGCCAAAGCAGAAGTGCGTGGCTCCAGTAAACGACACGGCAACTCACCGTTGCACCGAATGCCCCCGCTGCAGCCGGCGGAGCCGGCCATCGTGCTGCGGCCAGTGGAGTCGGACACGATCTACGACCCGAGGACCCTCGTCGGATGGCCGGTCAGTCCCGAGGTCGTCTTATAGTCCATACGGCGACACCCCACGCATAGCGGATGCCGGCCAGCAACGGCGCTCCCATCACGAGGGCAAGCAACCCCTTGGCCTGCCGCGCCGACGGCACTGCTCGAGCGACGGCCGCCTGTCGCAACAGACGGCGGGTTGTCGCTTCGTTGATCCTGTCGCGATGCATGAGCTGCTTTACGATTGGCTCGGCAAAGAGCTGATCCAGCCTTGGCTCCTCCAATGTACGCTTACCAGCAATCGCGCGCAGGGCTGCACGGGCGCGTCGCATAGATACTCTTTGGACCGCACGGCATCTTGTCTCCGGGGTCGCCACTACTCGACCAAGGCATGATCCGCGCGGTCCGCGCTTGGCGGCTTCTTGAAGAAAAAGACCAGCGGAAAGGCGAGGAGCGTCAAAATCATCAGCAATTTAAAGTCGTCGATGTAAGCAATGATTTGCGCCTGCAATGTGATGGTGGCGTCGAGCGCGGCGCGTCCGGCGGCGGTGAACGGACTCCACAAATGCGCGATGGCTACGTTT
>DASXMC010000091.1:0-2314 GCA_036495885.1 Allostellaceae bacterium
GCCGGCCGGTCAGGATCATCATTCGACGCCGAATGATTATTGCCCACTTTGCGCCAGCATGGCGCTGGTGGCGACTGGGATGACGTCGCTACCGCCTGTGCTCATTGTGCCGGCTCCGATTCCTCGTGTTTGGGCGGTTGAGGCGCCGGGGCGCAGGCTACGGCCGCGCGTCGCGCTTTCGTTTCAAGCTCGCGGTCCGCCCGGCGCCTCACACCATTGTCATCGCGGTTAAAGGCCGCGTCATCGCGCTTAATGGCCGCGGGCCTTCACCGCTGGCGGCCGAAGCCGAAAATGCCTGCACGTGCGCAAACCGCTGCGGCGGGGGCTGCTGACGAAAGCGACATGTCATGCACGATCGTCGACGACGATACTCAATTGAATGCCTGCTCTGTCTGATCGCTTGGGCGTGGGTGACGGCGACCGCAGCGCAGGCGCATCCGCATGTCTGGGCAACCATTCGAACCGAGCTGCTTTACGCCCCGAGCGGTGCCGTCACCGGCGTCCGCCACGCCTGGACCTTCGATGAGATGTTCTCGGCCTTCGCCACCACGGGGATTGCGGCGAAAACCAAGGGAGAGTTCACGCGGCAGGAACTGCAGCCGCTGGCTCAGGTCAATGTCGAGTCGCTCAAGGAGTACGCCTATTTCACCTTCGCCTATATCGACGGCAAAAAGCAGAAAAATGCATTCAGCGGTCCCATCGACTACTGGCTCGACTACGATCCGAAGGCAACGGTGCTCACGCTGCACTTCACCTTGCCGTTCAAAAAGCCGGTCACGACTAAGCGACTCCTCATCGAGGTCTACGATCCGGAATTTTTTATCGACTTCGGCTTTGCCGAAAAGGATCCGGTGAAACTCGTCGACGCGCCGGCGCAGTGCAAGGTTTCCACGGAGAAGCCCTATGACGGGAATTTTCAGAGCCCGCTCAGTCTCAGTCAATTGTTCATTCCCAACGAAGCCAACATCGGGATGGGCATGAACTTCGCCAACAAAATTTCGGTGCAATGTCCATGATCGCAAGCGACAGCCGCTGCGACGGCAAACGACATGTCCATCCGGCGGTGCTGGCGGCGCTGATCGTTGCTTCCGCGCTCGCTCTCGGCACCCATTCCGCCTGCGCGCAGGTGGGCCCGTTCGGCACCCTGCGCCCGCCCGGTGCGGGGGGTATTGCCGGCTTTATCCTCGCCAAGCAGGCTCTGTTCTATCGCGCACTCGCTGGCTTGATCCGTTCGGCAAGGAACAATGGCTCGGCGCTGTGGGGGCTAATGGGAGTTTCCTTTGTCTACGGCATCTTCCATGCCGCCGGACCGGGTCACGGCAAGGCGGTGATCTCCTCTTATCTTTTGGCCAATGAGGAGACCTGGCGTCGCGGCGTTGCATTATCGTTGGCCTCGGCCGTGATGCAGTCGCTGACCGCCATTGCGATCGTCGCCGTCGCCGCCGTGTTGCTCGGAGCAACCGCCAAGCTCATGGGCGACACTGTCCGCGTAATTGAGATCGTCAGTTACGGGCTGATCGTGCTTCTGGGCGCCCGGTTGTTGTGGGTCAAGGGACGAAGTTTTCTGTCCGCGCTCCACGCACGCAAGGCTATAGACAAGGCGGAAGCGCGGAGCATCGGCGACAAGGAGCGCGAGCATCCTGCTTTTGCCGGCCGCAATCACGATCATACGTCTGGGCATGAGCACGCCCATGACCATGCAGACCAAGAGGCGAGCGCCCACCAGCATGGCAGTGCCTGTTCTCACCCGCATCATCATGACGAGCAGTTGCAGGTGCTGCCCTGGGGTCATGCGCACGGGCCAGAGCCGAAGGAGCTTGCGGGTCCCGGTGGTTGGCGGCGCGGCTTATCGGCGGTCGTCGCCGTCGGTCTGCGGCCGTGCTCGGGCGCGATCATCGTGCTCGTCTTTGCGTTGGCGCAGGGTCTTTTCTGGGCGGGGGTCGCCTCGACCTTCGTCATGGGCCTGGGCACTGCCATCACCGTCGCGACCATCGCGACGCTTGCCGTAGGCGCCAAGGCTGTGGCAGCGCGCCTTGCCCGCGCGCGCGTTGGCTACGGCAGCGTGTTCTTGCGCGCTATTGAAGTGGGCGCGGCAGGATTGGTGCTCACCTTCGGCATTTTGTTACTCACCGGGTATATGGCGAGCGAGCACTTGGTCGGGTTTTAGGCTGCGCCTGCGATATTACGCTGATGCGGCTGATTGCGGGCCGCTCACCAGAAACGGCTCGATCGTCTTGGCGACCAAATCGGGAAATTCCTCATGCAGCGAGAGCTTGCCGAGCGGCAGACACACGCTCTCGACGCCCGGGACGGC
>DASXMC010000092.1:0-2358 GCA_036495885.1 Allostellaceae bacterium
GGTGGCGCATTTCCGGCTGTGCCACAGCCGCATGTTGTTCGTGCGGGCCTACCCGCGCGAGACCCAGGAGATGGTGTTCGACGCGCACAACCGCGCCTTTGCTTTCTTTAAGGGCGCGTGCACGCGCGGCATTTACGACAACATGAAAACGGCGGTCGAGACTGTGTTTATCGGCAAGGAGCGCCAATTCAATCGTCGTTTCCTGCGGCTGTGCGGGCATTACCTGGTCGAGCCGACCGCCTGCACACCGGCGGCGGGCTGGGAGAAGGGCCAAGTCGAGAACCAGGTCGGTCTGGTGCGCGAGCGGTTTTTTACGCCGCGGCTGCGGGTGGCGAGCTATGAGGAGCTCAACGCTTGGCTGCTCGACCGCTGCATTGCCTATGCCAGGGCGCACCAGCATCCCGAGCTGGCCGACCGCTCGATCTGGCAGGTTTTTGAAGCAGAGCGCCCCAAGCTGGTGCCGATCCGCGGCCCGTTCGACGGGTTCAACGCCATCCAGGCTTCGGTTTCCAAGACCTGCCAGGTGAGATTCGACAATAACAAGTACTCGGTCGCCTCGCGCGCCGTCGGGCGACCGGTGGAAATCCAAACTTATGCCGATCGCATCGTCATTCGCCAGGACGGCGCAGTGGTCGGCGAACATGCTCGCCGCTTTGGCCGCGGCGAGACGATCTACGATCCCTGGCATTACGTGCCGGTGCTCGCCAGGAAACCCGGCGCGCTCAGAAACGGCGCGCCATTCAAGAACTGGCCGCTGCCGGCCAGCCTGGAGCGGGTGCGACATAAGCTGAAAGGCTCGGACGACGGCGATCGCCAGATGGTCAAGGTTCTGTCCGCGGTGCTGACCGACGGACTTGCCACGGTGGAGGCGGCCTGCGCCGAGGCCCTCGCCGGCGGCGTCCATTCGGCCGACGTCATCCTCAACATCCTGGCACGCCGCCGTGACGCCGCACCAGCGGCAACGATCCTGACCCCGGACGCACTGCGGTTGCGACATGCACCGATTGCCGATTGCGCCCGCTACGACCGGCTGCGGAGAGCTTCGTGATGGAACGCAGCGATGTTCTCGAGCTGATGTCCGCACTCAAGCTCTACGGCATGCGCGCGGCCTACGACGAGGTGATGGCCATTGGCATCAAACGCCGTTACGAGCCGACGCGCATTGTCGGCGATTTGCTCAGTGCCGAGATCGCCGAGAAGCAGGCGCGCTCGATCAAGTACCAGCTGACCATTGCCAAATTGCCGCTGGCCAAGGACATCAACGACTTCGACTTTACTGGGACGCCGGTCAACGAGGCGCAGATCCACGACTTGGCGAGCGGTGCCTTTCTTTCCGAACAGCGCAATGCCGTGCTGATCGGCGGAACCGGCACCGGCAAAAGCCATCTCGCTATCGCTATTGCGCGGGCTTGTATCCGCGGCGGCACCCGTGGCCGTTTCTACACTGTCGTCGACCTCGTCAACCGGCTGGAGGGCGAAGCCCGCGCCAGTCGTCAGGGCCGGCTCGCCGATTATTTGACCCGCATGGACTTCGTTGTGCTCGACGAACTCGGCTATCTCCCTTTCGCCCAGAGTGGCGGCCAACTGCTCTTTCACCTGGTCAGCCGGCTATACGAGCGCACCTCCGTGATCGTAACTACCAACCTGGCCTTCGCCGAGTGGCCGAGTGTCTTCGGCGACGCCAAGATGACAACGGCACTCCTCGACCGCCTGACCCATCACTGTGAAATCGTCGAGACCGGGAACGAGAGCTGGCGCTTCAAGCACCGCGCCTGAGTACCACCCCGGCTTGCCCCGGTGGGCAAACAGGCACCACCCACGCGCGCCGCTTCGTCGCTCGCAAAGGCACTGCGCGCCGCGCGCGGGTCCCTCCTATTCGCTACCGGGACAAGCCTGAGCCAACACCCGTCGGGGTCATTGTTGCACGCCGATCCGGGGTGAACTTTCGCCGCCGATTGACAGTACCACGCGGGCCGTGGTCTCAGGATCCTCGATGACAAGGATGGCATGCCGCCGCTACCGCATTGCATTTCGCGATTTTCGAGAGGGCCCGACCAGGGCCCGCTGCGCCGGTGCTGACTCGGCTGACGCTGGCGCGGGCATAAAAACGGGAGACGGCAGGCTTGCCCTGATCATCAAGGAGCTATTGCTCCCTGAGGGCCCTCCGTCGCACCAGCCTAGGTCGAGTCCGCTGACGGCGCGTGTCGCCCATTGCGGCGGATTCCGGCGAGTGTCTCCTTACTGAACCCACACCGGGCGCTCGGTCTTGATGGTAGGAACCGGTCCTCATGGTAGAGTCGAGGTGTGGCGCGGTGGCTGTAGGTCGTACATATCTGTTGCCGCCTCTTTCGTTTGGCG
>DASXMC010000093.1:0-11372 GCA_036495885.1 Allostellaceae bacterium
TCGGCTGTCATGGAACAGCGCGGCGATTTCAACACCGGGCCGGCCTTGTGCGTGCGTATAAACCAACGCCTGAGCGTCGCGCCGCACTGGTGTGCGGTCCTGTAGATCGAACTGCCACAGCTTGACGAAGAGCGTGCAGCCCGGCGCGGAGCCCGGTGTGTGGCGCGAGGTCGGCGGGTTGCGGACGTAGGAACCGGCCGGGTAATCGCCATGCTCGTCCTGAAACACGCCGTCGAGCACGAGACACTCCTCGCCGCCGTCATGCGTGTGCGTCGAGAAGCGGCTGGCCGTCCCGTAGCGGACGAGCGAGGTCGCTCGGGCCACCTCGTCGCCGATGCGATCGAGCATGCGCCTGTCGATCCCGGGGATTGGCGAAGCGACCCACGGTAGCCGTGCCGCATGCACGGCTACCCGCAGCGAAAAATCGGTATTCAGTTCCATCAAAGCCTCGCCGAGACATCTTCCTGCAAGTGTACCTTAGCCGGGCCTTTACTAGGGCGATTGCCGCCGACAATAGGCTTGCGGGCTCATGCCCATTTCTCGGCGGAAGGCGTAAATGAAGGCGGAGGGTGAGCCGTAACCGAGATCGAGCGCCGTTTGCGTGACGCTGCATCCACCGCCCAGCATTTCGACTGCCTTGATCAAGCGCAGCCTCCGGCGCCACTGGCTTAATGTCATGCCGATCTCTTCATTGAACCGCCGGGCAAGCGTCCGCAGCGACAACCCAAGCGTTGCGCCCCATTGCGCGGGTCCGCGCTGGTCGGCGGGATCAGCGTAAAGTGCCTCGCAGAGTGCCACGACCGAGCCCCGCCGTGGCCAAGGCAGTGCTGCAGGAAGGGGCTGAGCGCGACGAAGTTGATCGACAATCAGATGGACTACACGACCGGTATAACTATCGTCATCTTGCTCGTGTTGCAGCTTAGCCGCTTCGATGATCAGCGCGCGGAGCAGCGGTGACACGCTGAACACGACGCAGTTTGTCGCGATGTCGGCGCAAATCCCGTCATCGAGCCATAGGCTGCGAAACTCGGCCCCAAGCAGCGAGCCGACCCGGTGCCGCATTCCCGTAGGAACCCAGGCCGCCTGTTCCGATGGGATGACAAAGCAACTCCCCTCGACGGTCACGGTCAAAACGCCCGAGATCGCATAGACCAACTGGTTCCAGGTATGCGCGTGGTCGGCAAAGCAATGCCGTGGCGGGAGCGACTCCACGCGAACGATCAGGGGCTGAGGCGCCCCGAGATCGGGCGGCGTCAACTCTTGCCACATTGCCAGCCTCTCATTGGCAGATATTCTACATATTTTGGCAGAACATCGAAAGCAGTCCAAGGATTTTTGGCGTACCGTGGGGGCAAGTTGATCGCAAACGCCGTGGCGGATGTCGAAAGTCACAGCCGTGAATCCGATCGATCATTTTGCTGCCGCCCTCGTCAACCGGCTCTACTGCGGTTCCCGGCCGTCCAAAGCGGCTGCCGGCGCGCTCGGACCCGGAGCGCCGCTGATTGATGACGATCGGCAATTGGGCCGGGATGGCGGCGGCCAGCTTTTTCGCCGCGATGCTGCTGGCCACCAACGGGTTCGGCTTTGCCGTGCTAGCCGTGCCGTTTTTCCTGATGTTTGCCCCGGCCGGGCAGGCCATCCAGATCATAATCATCCTGACCGTGGCAGTATCTCTGGTCGTGGCGCTCCGCCTGCGTCAGGCGCTCGATCCGCCGCTGCTGGTGCGCCTGTCGGTCGGCAGCCTGATCGGCCTGCCGTTCGGCCTTGCGGCGTTTCGCGTCGCCGACCCGCTGATCGTGCGAGCCGTTGCCGGCGCGACCGTCGTTGCGTTCGCGGCAATGTTGGCCCGGAACCGCCTTCCCCCGCGCCCGGCTATCCCCTTCCGGATGGCGCCGCGTTGGGATCTGGCCGCAGGCACGCTCGCCGGTGCTGCCAATGCGCTGGTTGCCATGTCGGGGCCGCTGGTGTTGATCTACCTGATGCTGGCGGGAGCGCCGATCCGCACCGTGCGGGCGACGCTGGTTGCGTTCTTCGCGCTGATCTATGCCGCGACGTTGGCGGCGGACGTGGTCTTCCTCGGCGTGTCGGGCAGCGACTGGCTGATCGCTGCGAGCCTGCTGCCTCCGATCGGCGCGGGCATCCTGATCGGCCTCGGGATTGGCAACCGGCTCGGAGCAACCGCGGCGGAGATACTGGCGATCGTCGTGCTGGGGGGAGCCGGGCTCTACACCCTCGCCGCTGCCGCATAACTCGCGCCATAACAGATGGTCAAACGGGCTCGCGCGATGATCAAGCGTCAACCGGAAGCAGTTGATCAAGATACGCTAGCCAATGATCGCGGCAACGGCAGTGCGGCGCGAAAAGGCCTGATGGTGGACCGGCTCGCTCCGTTTGCCTTCGTACTGTTGTGGAGTTCCTCCTTCGTCGCGACCCGAGCCGGCCTGAGATATGTCTCGCCGCTCGCCTTTGTCACATTACGGGTTGGTTTATGCGCGCTTGTTCTGCTTGCCGTCATGGTCGGCTCACGCCGGCGTTGGACGCCGCTGGCCGGGAAATGGCAGCACTGCGCCATAGCGGGCGGGCTGATCAATGGCGTCATGCTGGCGGCCTCGTATTGGGGGGTGGCGCGGGCCGGCGCCGCGCCGTTGGCACTTGTCCAGACTTTGAACCCTCTACTGACGGCCCTGCTGGGCGGACCGCTGCTGGGCGAATGGCTGCGATTGCGGCAGTGGCTCGGCCTTGCCCTCGGCGCCGCCGGCGTCGCCCTCGTCGTCGGCATGGCCGCGGCCAGCAATGCCACGCAATTCGATGGCCTCGCTGTCGGGGCCGGCGGGGTGCTGGCACTCATCGCGGGCACCCTTTATTACGCCCGCTTTTGCCGTGACGTGCCGCTGCTCCCCGGCACCACGGTTCAGTTTCTCAGCGCGAGTGCGATTAGCGCTGCCGCGACCCTGACCTTCGAGACGCCGCACGCGACATGGACCGGGACGGCGCTTGCCGCGCTCGTTTGGAACGCGGGCCCCGTTTCGTTTGGCGGAATGGCGCTCTATTTCCTCATGCTGACACGCGATACAGCGGCACGAACGACCGCCAATTTCTACCTGGTTCCCGGTGTCACGGCCCTGATGGCGTGGTTGCTGCTCGGCGAGGGCCTTTCGATTTTCGCCGTCGCTGGCCTCATCACAGCGTCGATCGGGTGCTTTTTGGTATCAGCACCGCGCCATATTTACGAACGGCGTCGCTTTAGCTCGATCCCAACCCCTAACCTTCACGCGCCGAATGAAGTTGGTCTGTTTGGTTTCCCAAGATCCCAATTTGCCGCCCGGCGCGACGCCAATCCTGTTTCTGCCATCGGCGGCGCCGAGCGCGGTCCCAAAGCAGCGCGCGGACAAGCGGCTCCATCGGGAGGACAGCTTCGAGATGCTTGAGGATAGATACGGCAACGCGCTAATGACGAGCTCGCCGGCGGCACGCGATGCCTATGTCGCCGGTATGGACAGGTTGCTCTCCGCCGATGCCGGGATTGTTGCCGCCTTCGAAGAGGCTGTGGCGGCCGATGAAGGTTTTGCGCTCGGGCACATCGCGCTCGCGCGCACCCTGCAGGTGCACGGCCGCGGTAGTGAGGTCAAGGCGCCGCTCGAGCGGGGGCTCGCGCTTGCCGCGGGCACTACCACCCGCGAGCAAAGCCACATAGCCATCTTTGAGCAAATTTTGACGGGGCGCGGCGGGACGGCCATTCCGGCAATTCTCGAACACCTCAAGACCTGGCCACGCGATGCGATGGTGCTGGCGCCGATCACCGGCGTTTTTGGCCTTATCGGCTTCTCGGGCAAGGCGGGACGGGAGGCTGAGCAGCTGGCGGTGCTTGAGCCGTTTTCCTCGGCCTATGGCGGTGACTGGTGGTTTCGCATGGCGCTCGCCTTCGCCGAGATCGAGCTGCACGAATATGCACGGGGCCTCCGTAACATCGAAACCTCTCTGCGCGGCTTCGGGCGCAACGCCCATGCGGCGCATATTCGCGTTCACCTTTTCTATGAGCTGGGTGAGCGCGTAGCCGGCCTTGCCTATCTCGACGAATGGAGCCGCGATTATTCACGGAATGGCCAATTGCATTGCCACCTCAGTTGGCACCGCGCGCTCTGGTCGCTGGAAATCGGTCACCGCGAGCGAGCCTGGGAGATCTACCGGACGGCCCTCAAGCCGGGTGGGGCATGGGGGCCGCCGCTCAATGTGCTAACCGACTGCGCCTCGTTCCTTATCCGGGCGGAGATGGCGGGCGAAGCGGTCGAGCCGGCTCTGTGGATTGAGATCGCCGAATACGCGGCGCGGTGGTTTCCCAATTCGGGGATCGTCTTCGCCGATATCCACAGCGCTCTCGCCTTCGCGATGGCCGGCAAGCGGGATGCGCTGCAACGGATTATCGATCACCCGCAGGGCCCGGCCGCCGATATTCTCGTGCCGATCGCCCGCGGCTTCGACGCCTTCGCCCGGCGCGACTGGGCTGGGGCCGTCGGGGAAATCCGTCCGCTGCTCGAAACCCACGAACGCGTAGGCGGCAGCCGGGCGCAACGCGACCTGCTCGAATACGCGGTGACCTGCGCTTTGTTGCGCAACGGACAGCGCGACGAAGCCTTGCAGCTCATATCGAGCCGGCGACCCGCGAACGGCAAAGGCGGATTTCCGTTGGCTGGCCTAACGGCCTGACCTCATCGGGCGTGACGATTGGGATCCCCGGGCGCGCGGCATCGGGTTGTGGCCGAACGGCGTCTAAAGCAATGACGCCTGACGGGTGCACGGCGTCACGAGCCCACCAATAGAGATTGGTACCATGTTCGAGACTTCATCATCGACGACCAGCCAGCTTTACCAGCCGGCTCTTTCACCTTTCTCCCACGCCGACATCATGCGTGTGATGTTGGGCATAATGATATGCATTCTCTTGGCAGCCCTCGATCAAACTGCGGTAATACCGGCAGTTCCCGCAATTGCAAGCGATCTCGGCGCGTATACCGGGTTGTCGTGGGTCGTTGCCGCTTATTTGATGACCTCGACAATCAGCACGCTGGTGTATGGCAAGCTCTCCGACATCTATGGCCGCCGGCGACTGCTCATCACTTGTCTTGCTCTTTTTATCGTGACCTCGATGTTGTGCGGCGCGGCGCAATCACTTCATCAGCTCGTCTGGTTCCGCGCGCTTCAGGGCCTGGGCGGCGGGGGGCTGATGGCCTTGACCCAAGCGGCCATCGCGGATGTGGTGTCTCCGCGCGAGCGGGGACGTTATCAGGCGTACATCTCCGCCGTTTGGGCCCTCGCGTCCTTGAGCGGCCCGCTTGTCGGCGGCTTCGTGACCGAAAGTTTCTCGTGGCGGTGGATCTTCTGGATCAACCTGCCGATCGGAGCAGCTGCGATGTGGGTGTGCTGGAACGGGTTGCGTCGGCTATCGCCGCCCGTGCGCCGAGGCAGGCCGAGGCTCGATATCATCGGCATGCTTTTGCTCGCCGGGGCGATTTCCGTCTTGTTGCTGGCTCTCGGATGGGGCGGCACTGTCTACCCATGGGACTCGTATCAGATTTTTGGTCTGGCCGGCTTCGGAACCTGTCTCCTTCTCCTGCTCGTCCTGCAGGAGTTGCGGGCGCACGATCCCCTGCTCCCGCCGCGTGTGTTTATGAGCTCGAGCTACATCGCCTATGTCATCGTTTCGACGTTGACATCGCTACTGCTCTTCATGTGCCTTTTTACCATTCCGCTTTATTTCCAATACGTGCGTGGCGCGACGGCGGCACAATCCGGTATTTACATCGCTCCGTTCATGCTGGCGAGTGCGTTCGGGAATGTCGCCGGCAGCCGGTGGGCACGCCACTTCGGCACCGTGCGGGGAGGCCTGCGAATCGCCAGCTCTCTAAGCTGTGCGGGCCTCATTCTGTTGGCGGCCGTGTCGCTACATGCTCCTGTTTGGGCGGTGATTGCTGCGATGGTGGTTACCGGCCCCGGGATGGGAGGCTGCCTTATTGGTTCGATGATGGGCTCGCAGAATGCCCTCGGTGCACAAGACATCGGTTCCGGCACTGGTGCGCTGCTGGTTTTGCGCTCGGTCGGCGGGGCAACCGGATCAACCGTCGCCGGTGCGATCATCGCTTCAGGATTGATCGCGGTTCAGCCGAGGGCCGACGCCGCATCGGTCGCCGCTCCTTCCGTGCAACACGGGGCTGTGGCCTTGGGGCACGTCGCCAGGAGCAGCTTGACGACCGCTTCGGCTCATCTCGGTTGGAGTTTCGCGATGGTGTATGCGATGGCCGCCGTGTTTGCGGCTATCTCCCTTCTCGTTGCGATCCGGATGCCGAATATCCCGTTGCGCGAATCTCTGCATGCGGTTCCACTCCCGGAATAGGCGCTAAAGTTGTTCTCGAGTGAGCTGCCTTTACCAAGCCGGAATGACTGCTTGCGTGCGCAACCTCTCCGTTCGTTCATGCATCGCCGAATGACCGCTCGCTACCTAATCGGACCATCAAGCTGACATCGCTCGATTCCGCTTTACGATCTCGAAGACGGTATTTTTGCTGAGTCCTAATTCGCGACTGATCAGGCGATAGCTCCTTCCCTCAGCAACAAGTGCAAGCACTCTTGGGGCCAGCCGATCAGATTTCGGCCGCTGCCCGGGCTGGCGGCCGAGGCGCTTACCTCGCGCTTTCGCGGCGGCGATGCCGGAGCGGATGCGCTCTTGAATCAACTCCCGTTCGAACTCGGCAATGCCGGCGATGATCGTCGCCATCATACGGCCGTGCGGCGTCGACAGATCGAAGGCCAAGCCGTTCATCGCGATAACAGACACGCGCCACGTCTGGAGCTCCCTGAGCGTGTGCAGGAGATCAAGGGTGCTGCGTCCCCAGCGGGAAAGCTCGGTCACCAATACCGCATCGATCTCTCGCCGCTGAGCCAGTGCCATCACCTTCTTTCGCTCGGCCCGATCGAGCTTGGCGCCCGAGCCGGTTTCTTTAAAGACGCCGCTTACCTCATAGCCGGTACGGGAGGCGAAGGCGCTCAGATCGCGTTCCTGCCGGGCGCACGCCTGATCGGCGGTCGAGACCCGGCAATAGAGGGCGGCGCGCTGTCCCAATTGAAGTCTCTCCGCCTGCCCGGTGGCAACCCATTGTCTCTGTTCGGGCTCATAATGGGACGATCCGCCATGCCGAGACGCCGAGCCGTTACCCGCAGGCAGATCGAAAAGCTGTTGGTACTGCCGGTTGCCGAACCCGAACTGATCCGACATTGGACCCTGGATGCTGGCGATCTCGCCGCGATAGAGCGCCGTCGCGGCGATCCGAACCAACTTGGCTTCGCGCTGCAACTCTGTGTCTTTCGTTATCCGGGGCGCCTGTTGCTCCCGCGCGAGGCCATTCCGGAGTCGGTTCTCGCCTTTGTTGCCTGCCAACTGCGCGTTGCTCCGGATGCCCTCGCCGATTACGCCGAGCGCCGCCAAACGCGTCGCGAGCAATTGCGCGCGCTGCGGGGGGCTTTCGGGTTTCGTATGTTTACCGCCGAACACCGGCGCGAGTTGCTCGCATGGCTGGCGCCGGTAGCGCTCGGGAATACCGATGCCGCGGCGATAGCCGCGACATTGATGGGCGAGTTGCGGCGTCAAAAGATCATCGCTCCAGGGGCTTCCCTCATCGAGAGGCTGGTCGCGGCGGCGGCGATGCTTGCCGAGCGCCAGGTCGCCAATCAGCTGACCCGAAGCTTGCTTCCCGCGCAGACCAAGGCGCTGAATGCTCTCTTGACGGGCAAGGAAGGCACCTCGTTGAGCGGGCTCGCATGGGCGCGTCAGCCTCCCGGCGCTCCCGGTCATCGCGCGCTTGCGCGTCTGGTGAACCAACGCGGCCTGCTCAGCGCGATCGGCATCGATCCCGGCTGCGCCGAAGGCGTTCATCCCGAACGGCGGCGCAAGCTTGCACGTGAAGGTGCCCGCTTCACCGCGCAGCACCTGCGGGCCCTATCGCCGCTGCGCCGCCGCGCAACCTTGGTGGCGACCGTGCTCGACACCATTACGCGCCTCACCGACGATACTGTGGCCCTGTTCGACCGTGCCGTGGATCGCATGTTCCGCCGCGCCGAAATTCGCGAGAAGGATGCTTTTATTCGCGATGCCCGGGCGATCAACGACAAGGTGCGTCTTCTCGCCAGGCTGGGAGCAGCGTTGCTCGGAGCTAAAGAGAGCGGTGCCGATATGCAAGAGGCGGTCGCTTCCGCGATCGGCTGGGACAAGCTGGCGTGCAGTGTCGAGGAGGCAAAACGTCTTGCGCGCCCGGACAAGGCGGATCTCCCGGCACTTGTCGCGCGCGCTTGGCCGATTCTGCATCGCCTAGGGCCGCTGTTCCTTGGATCGCTCTACTTTCGTTCGGTCCCAGCCGCCGCGGCGACGCTGCGGTCGATCGAGCTGCTGCGCTCGATTTATCAAAGCGGCGCCCGAAAATGGCCGCGCAGCTTGCCAATCAGCTTCCTCCGGCCGGTTTGGCGCGAAGCCGTGCTAAACGCCGATGGTGCCGAGCGCCGTATTCGGGAGGCGGCGACCCTGCTGGCGTTGCGCGACCGGCTGCGCGCCGGCGACATCTGGATCGAGGGCAGCCGGCAATGGCGCGCGGTCGAAGACCAGCTGATTGCGCCCGCCCTGTTCGCGGCGATGCGCGAGGCCAGGCCGCTCCCCATCGCGGCGCCAGCTACCGCCGAAGGGTATCTCGCCGAGCGTCGCGCTCTGTTGGAGCAGCGCCTCTCCGAAGTCGCCGCCAAAGCAGTGGCCGACAAGTTGGAAGACGTCCGGATCAAAGGTGATGAGCTGAAGATCACGCCGCTCAAGGCCGCGACGCCTGAGGCGGCCGAAATCCTCGCGGATCGGCTGTATGCAATGATGCCCAACCTTCGCATCACCAGCCTGCTCGCCGAGGTGGACCGCTGGACCGGTTTCAGTGGCGCGTTTACCCATCTGCATTCAGGCGCGCCAGCCGACGATCGGCGCATCGTGCTCACTGCCGCGCTCGCCGACGCCACCAATCTCGGCCTTACCCGAATGGCCGACTCCTGTGCTCGCCTGGACGGGTCTGGCACTTACGTGAGGAAACCTACCGCCGTGCCCTTGCCATCCTCGTCAACGCCCAGCAACGCCAGCCGCTCGCCGCGCTATTCGGCGCCGCCGATGTGTCGAGTTCGGACGGGCAGCACTTTCCGACCGCCGGCCCGGGGGAAGCTGTTGGAGCTGTCAACGCGCATTACGAGCGGACCGCTTCCGCACTTTTTTACACGCACCTCTCGGCACGCCAGGCGCCATACCACACGGTCGTGATTCCGCCCTCCGGGGAGGCCGCCTATGTCATCGACGGGCTGCTCTACCACGAGGCCGACCTGAGCATAGCGACCCACCATACCGATGGCGGCGGCGTCAGCGACCATGTCTTCGCCCTGGCCTATCTGCCTGGCTTTCAGTTTGCCCCACGTATCCCAAACCTGGCGGAGCGACGTCTTTACACTTTCGGGCCGGCGGATAACTGGCCGGTGTTCGAGCCCTTCATTGCAGGGGCCGCTAATGCAAAGCTGATAACGGCGCATTGGATGACGTTCTGCGTCTCGCGACATCGGTCCGGACCGGTGCAGCGAGCGCTGCGCTCCTCCTAAAGCGTCTCGGCGCCTATCCGCGCCAGAACGGGCTGGCCTTGGCTTTGCGCGAAATCGGTCGGATCGAGCGCACACTATTCATCCTCGATTGGTTCGAGCTGCCGGGACTCCGACGGCAAGCGACCGTGGAGCTCAACAAAGGCGAGGCGCGTAATGCCCTCGCACGCGCCGTTTGCTTCCATCGCCTCGGCCGGTTGCGCGATCGCGCAGCCGAGGCGCAGCAATATCGTGCAAGTGGGCTCGCGCTCGTCACTGCCGCCATTGCGCTCTGGAACACTGTGTATCTCGGCCGCGCGCTACACGAATTGTGTCACGGCGGCGAAATCGTCCCGGACCCGCTGCTTGCCCACCTTGCCCCCATCGGCTGGCAGCACATCAACCTCACTGGCGACTATCTGTGGGACTCCGACAGCAATCTTGGTTCCGACAGCTTCCGGTCGCTTCGCACGCCAACAACAAAGTTTGACTCGGCCATCGCTGCCTGAGCGTGTTCCCGATCCGGTCCTGCTTAGCGTGCTATCCCGCCCGTTCTATGGCGTGACCCCCGATAAGCTGGACCTTGACTGGCAGGTCATCCTCCAGGCGGGACAATCGCGGGCCGTCGACTTGTTACTCAATTTTCCCGTCATGGATATGAACCGCAATGCGATATGGCGCGACCCTGGAGCCCTTGCCCATGCGCAACAGCAAAAACAACATCATATATTATCTGTTTTTCGCATCTCCGAAAGCTGTCGCCGAAAAGATCATCCGCGACATCTTCCGCAAATACGAATAACGATATGTGTGGCCGCGCCCGCCTCTCCTCCGATGTCAGCGAGATCAAGCTCGTCTTCTCGATCCCGCCCGACCGCCCGACGCCGAATTTTCCGCCAAGCTGGAACGTAGCGCCGACCGATCCGCTGCCGGTCGTGCGTTTTGACGCCAAGGCCGAAGAGCGCAGCCTCGACATGATGCGCTGGAGCCTGGTGCCGAACTGGGCCAAGGACATTAAGGTCGGCTTCGCCAATATCAACGCAAAGACCGAAGGCATCGAGACCAGGCCCGCTTTCCGCAAGGCGTTCGAGCGCCGGCGCTGCCTGGTGCCCGTCGACAATTTTTATGAGTGGCAGAAGACCCAGAGCGGGAAACAGCCTTGCGCGATCGCGCTCGCCGATCGCGGTGTGATGGCGCTCGCGGGTTTGTGGGAGAACTGGCATTCGCCGGCCGGCGAGTGGGTGCGCAGCTTTGCGATCATCACCACCACGCCAAACGAATTATGCGCCAGGCTCCACAACCGCATGCCCGTGGTCCTCGCACCCGAGGCCTGGCCGGCGTGGCTTGGCGAGGAACCGGCCGACGAGGGGCACCTGAAAGCGCTGCTGGCTCCGTACCCTTCCGACGGCATGGTGTGCTGGCCGGTCAGCCCGCGGGTCGGCAGCGTCAAGAACAACGATCCCTCGCTGATCGAGCCGATTGTTTTGCCGTGAGCGCCCGGCGATGCGCTTCGCGGCGGCCGTGATACGCTCGGTTCTTTACCCCGGACCGGGAGCCATCAAACCGATGCCTGAAGCGGAAATCGCCAAAGCGGTGCAGTTACTCGATCTCATGCTCGAGTTCTTTGCCGATGACGGCCGCTGGACGCGCGGCTGTTACGATGACGGAAATGGCGGCCATTGCCTCGTCGGCGCTCTTATGCATCTGAGCCGAGAGCATAATTTGCCGAGGGCGCC
>DASXMC010000094.1:0-2351 GCA_036495885.1 Allostellaceae bacterium
GGTTGCGGCTCCGCCGCGGGTGACCACGCCGGCTGCGCACTGCCGTCGAGCCGGAAAACGGCGACATTGGTGCCGGGATCACGCCCGGCGAGCTTCGCGGCGAAACTGGCGCCGCCGTCGAGCACGATTTCGGCTTCCTGGGCGCGCGGGAGGGCCTGCTCGGAAGCGACGACGACATCCTTGCGCCAGAGCGCGCCTGAGCGCCACGAATGCCCCCGCACGCGGATCGCCGCGACAAGCGGGCGGGCCGCCGCGGCACGCTCGCTGACCGCGGTGGAAAATTGGGTCAACAGATCCTGGGTGGTTTCGGCCATTACCTTTCTCCTCGAATAATCTGTCGAGAAGGATGGGGCTGCCGGCCCCGCCGCGCCACCGGCCGAATGGGCAGGATCGCGGCCCGCCCGGATGGCCGGGTAGGAACCGCCGCGGCCGATCCATATCCTGCCTCCTCGTGGTTGACCTTCGACGCAGGAGAGGATCTTGAAACTGGCGATGATCGGGGCCGGCAATGTCGGCTCGGCGTTGGGCCGCGCCTGGCTGCAGGCTGGCGAAGATTTGAGTTTCGGGGTGCCCGAGCCAGGCGACGCCAAATATCGGACATTGCCGCGGGACCGGCTGCGGCGGCCGGCCGAGGCGGCGCGCGATGCCGAAATCATCGTGCTCGCCACACCCTGGCCGGCGACCGAAACCGCGGTGAAGAGCCTCGGCGACCTGGCGGGCAAAATCATCATCGACTGCACTAACCCGCTTGGGATGGGAGCCGACGGGTTGGAGCTGGTTCTCGGCCAGGACATCTCGGGCGGCGAGCGGGTCGCGTCATGGGCGCCGGGCGCTTCGGTGTTCAAAAGCTTCAATCAAACCGGTGCCGAGAACATGGGCGCAGCAGCACGGTTTCCGGTGCGCCCGGTCATGTTTGTCGCCGGCGACGACGACGAGAGGAAGCCCTTCGTCTTGGCGCTGGTTTCGAAGATCGGGTTCGATGCGATCGACGCCGGTCCGCTGCGCATCGCCCGCCTGCTCGAACCCTTTGCCATGCTGTGGATCGATCAGGCGCTGATGCGCGGCCGCGGCCAAGACTTCGCCTTTACGATCACCCGCCGCGATGGCTGATCGATGATGCTGCAAGTGGCGGCGCGAGGCGGCGGTGTCTCCACGTACCGCCGCCAGCGATTTGCGCGTCTTTTGGCGCGCCGCAAGCCAAGCTAGGATCGCGCGGGACAAAGCTCGCGAGGACGGGATGCGCAATCTGCAGGTCGATGGCGGGCGGCTGTGGACGAGCCTGATGGAATTGGCCAAGATCGGCGCCACGCCAAAAGGCGGGGTGTGCAGGCTCGCGGCGAGTGATCTCGACGGCGAGGCCCGGCGCCTTTTTATCCGCTGGTGCGAGGAAGCCGGCTGCCGCGTCACGGTCGACAAGATCGGCAACATCTTTGCCCGCCGGCCCGGCCGCAACCCCGAGCGGCTGCCGGTCGTGACCGGCAGCCATCTCGACACCCAGCCGACCGGCGGCCGCTTCGATGGCGCTTATGGCGTGTTGGCCGGGCTCGAAATCGTGCGCAGCCTGAACGATTTCGGCTACGAGACCGAGGCGCCGATCGACATCGTCGCCTGGACGAATGAGGAGGGCTCGCGATTCTCGCCGGCGATGATTGGCTCGGGGGTATTCGCCGGCGTCTTCGACCTGTCGTACGGGTTGGATCGCCCGGACAATGTCACCGGGGTCACTCTCGGCGCCGAATTGCAGCGGATCGGCTTTGCCGGGCAAGAGCCGGCCGGCGGGCGCCGGGTCGCGGCCTATTTCGAAGCCCATATCGAGCAGGGCCCGATCCTCGAAGCGGCGGGGCTGCCGATCGGCGTCGTCACCGGGGCGCAAGGGCAGCGCTGGTACGAGGTCACCGTCACTGGCCAGGAAGCCCATGCTGGGCCGACCCCGATGCGGCGGCGGCGCGACGCGCTGGTCAGTGCCGCGCGTATGATCGGTATGGTCAACCGGATCGGCCACGCGCACGCCCCCAATGCATGCGCCACGGTCGGTTTTGTCCAGGTCAGTCCGAATTCGCGCAACACGATCCCCGGCCGGGTGTTTTTCACGGTCGATTTCCGTCACCCGGAGGATGCGGTATTGACCGAAATGGACCGGGAATTGCGCGCCGCCTGCACGCAAGCGGCAGCCAGCCAGAACCTGGATGCCGCAGTCGAGAAATTCTGGCATTTTCCGCCGACCCCGTTCGACCCGGCACTGGTCGGCCGCGTCCGCGAAGCGGCGAAGGCGTTGGGCTATCCGCACCAGGACATCATCAGCGGCGCCGGCCACGATGCGGTCTACATGGCGCGGGTGGCGCCGAGTGCGA
>DASXMC010000095.1:0-3874 GCA_036495885.1 Allostellaceae bacterium
CAGGCCTGAGAAAAACGCGGCAACAGCCCGTGGAACTGTGACGATTAGATCGGTGCTGGCCACCACGAACGGCACGCTCATAAAATGCGGGATGCGCAGCACGCAGCGGCGCTCGAGGCCCCGCTTGGCCAAGGCATCCTCGAACAGTTCCTGGCTGCTTCCTTCCAATGTCACTACGACATGATGCGCCTCGAGAAAGGCCTCAAGCGTCAGGCCGTTCTTGATCAACGGGTGGCCGGTGCGCGCGAGACAGGCGAAACCGTGAGTGAAAAGCGTTTGTTGCATAGTAGTTGGCCGCGCCAGATCGGGGAAATAGCCAACGGCGAGATCGACCTCCCCGGCTTCCAGCGCATCCTCAAGGTGCCGGGGTCTCACTACCGTAGAGCGAAGGTTTACCCGGGGCGCATCCTGTGCCAGCTTGGCGACCACGCGAGGGAGAAACAGCGTTTCGCCAATGTCCGGGGTCGCGATCGTGTAGGGCCGAGTTTCCGTGGCGGGATCGAATCTTCCCGTATCCAGTATCTCCCCCTTCACCGCCGCCAACACCCGTTGAACCGGCTCTTTCAACGCCAGAGCGCGGGGGGTTGGTTGCATGCCGTTTCCGGAGCGTACGAAGAGTTCGTCCTGGAGCATCTCTCTCAGCTTAGCCAGCGAACTGCTAATCGTCGGCTGACTCACGTTCAAGGCCTTGGCTGCATTCGAAAGGGTGCCCTCGCGCAGCACGCCATCGAGCACGAGCAGGAGGTTGAGATCGAAGTTACGCAAATTAGTCACCATTCGAGGCTCCCTCGGCAACCCGATTAAGCTGAGATGTGCTCCACTGCGAACGTCGGCAATCCACCCCATCGCCGAAGCTTCAGCCTCGCTGTAGGAATGCCGCCAAAGGGCAGAAGAGCGATCCGCGGGGCGAAGGCTGAGTGGCAGACAAAGGTCGCGTGCGGGAATTCCAACTGAAGCCGCGCCGCGTAGCGAAACTCGTTGCAGGGGGTGCAGTTTGGGGTTAACCCGATTTGGTTGCGGCGCAGGTGGGGCGGCGGCGATTTGGGGATGGCGGGGAATCTGGTTCAGGGGGCGGTCTTTACCGTAATGGTGGTGCGCGCGGGATTGTTGCGCGACGCCGGTTTCGAGGCGGAGATGGCCGAGCAGATCCGCCGCAGCCCGCGGTTTTTTCTGAACGCCCCGGTGGTGCTCGACCTCAAGGATATGGCCGGATTTGACACCGCGGACGAGTTTGCCGCGGCGAGGAATATCTTGCGCCGCCATACGCTGGCACTGGTCGGGGTGCAGAATGCGCTGCCGGCGCAGATCGAGGCCGCTGCTGCGGCCGAGCTTGCGAGTTTCGCGCCGAATTCGACGGGTCCGCGCCGCCAGCGCCCCCCCGAACCAACCGCACCGCGTGCGCCGAGCCCGGCGCCGCCGGCCTCCTCACCGCCGGCCTCCTCACCGCCGCCAGCACCTGCTGCAGCCGAACCCGAGCGCGAGGCGGCGGGCAAGACCCGGCTCGTCACCCAGCCGGTGCGTTCGGGGACCCAGCTTTACGCCCGGGGAGCGGATCTGGTGGTGACCGCCGCGGTCCACACCGGTGCCGAGATCATCGCCGATGGCAACATCCACGTTTACGGGCCGTTGCGCGGGCGCGCGATGGCGGGGGCGGCCGGCGACGCCGAAGCGCGAATCTTTTGCAGCCGGTTCGAGGCCGAGCTCGTCAGCATCGCCGGCCGCTATCTCGTCAGCGAGCAAATGCCGCCGGAAATGCGCGGATTGGCGGTGCAGATCGTGCTTGACGATGACCGGTTGACCATTACCCGCAATTGACGCTCAGATTACGTGAGCTGCGCGCGTCGCGCGCTGCCCGTCGGGGTGCCGGCGTCGGATCGGCTCGCGACCGCCGGGGGAAGGGGGAGGTCGTTATTTGACAGCAAAAGTCATCGTGCTCACCTCGGGCAAGGGCGGCGTCGGCAAGACGACCAGTGCTGCCGCCGTCGCCGCCGGCCTCGCACTGCGCGGCCATCGCACCGTCGTCATCGATTTCGATGTCGGGCTGCGCAACCTCGATCTGATCATGGGGTGCGAGCGCCGCGTCGTTTTCGACTTCATCAACGTCATCAACGGCGACGCCAAGCTCAACCAGGCGCTGATCAGGGACAAGCGCAACGACAATCTCTACATCTTTCCGACCTCGCAGACCCGCGACAAGGACGCCCTGACGCGCGACGGGGTCGAGCGCGTGCTGGACGAACTGAAGGAGAGTTTCGACTACATCATTTGCGACAGCCCGGCCGGGATCGAGCATGGTGCGATAACCGCACTCTATTTCGCCGACAGCGCCATCATCGTGACCAACCCCGAAGTCTCCTCGGTGCGCGACAGCGATCGCATCATCGGCATCCTCGCCTCGAAATCGCGCCGCGCGGAAAACAACCAGGACCCGGTCGAGATCCACCTGTTGCTGACGCGCTATTCGCCCGAGCGGGTCGAAAGGGGCGAGATGCTGGCGATCGAGGATGTCAAGGAGATCCTGTCGGTGCCGCTGCTCGGGCTGATCCCGGAATCGGAATCGGTGTTGCGCGCCTCGAACACCGGGACGCCGGTGGTGTTCGACGAGACGAGCCCCGCGGCCCAGGCCTATCTCGACGCGGTGGCGCGGCTCCTCGGCGAAGAGCGCGAGCTGCGCTTTTTAAGGCCCGAGCGCCGCAGTTTTTTTCGCAGCCTCTTTGGTAGGGCGTGATGCGGCTCCTCGACCTGCTGTTTCCGGAGCGCCGGAACACCGCCGCGGTCGCGCGCGACCGGCTCAAGATCGTGCTGGCTCATGAGCGGGCGAGTGCCGCAGCACCGGATTTCCTGCCGGCAATGCAAAAAGAACTGCTCGACGTCGTCGGCCGCTATATCGAAATGCGCGACGACATGCTGCGGGTCAATGTCGCGCGCTCGGGCGAAACCTCGCTCTTGGAGATCAACGTCGAGCTCGACGGTGCGGTGATCAGGCCGGTCAAAAACGGCCCCGCAAGACCGGCACCGTTCCCGATCGTTGTGGCCAAACCCGATCCCGGCTCGGATCCGCCCTGGGTCAAGCCTGGCTGAACCCGCGCTCATTCGGCACCAAGAGTGCCCGGCGCTTATGATTCGCGTGATCGTGACGTTATGGTCGTCCCTGAAGTCGTCGGTCCATCTCGAGGAAAATCCAGATGCAGCTGATCCTCTACTACGCCCCCAACGCTTGCTCGCTCGTGCCCTACGTGACGCTGACCGAGGCCGGCGCGTCGTTCGAGGTCCGCCCGCTGAATTTTCGCAAGTCCCAGCACATGATGGCCGAATATCTGCAAGTCAATCCCAAGCACAAAGTACCGGTGCTGGTTATCGACGGCACCCCGCTTACCGAGAATGTCGCCATCCAGAGCTGGATCGCCCGGAATTTTCCGACGGCGAAGCTGCTTCCTGGCGACCCGATGCAGGAACTCCAGGCGATCTCGCTGCTGTCATGGTGCGCCTCCGGGATCCATCCGTTTTTGTCGCGGATCAATTCGCCGGCACGGGTCTGCGACCTTCCGGGCGCCGAAGCATCGGTAACGCGGCTAGCTGCACAACAGCTGTTCGAGAACTACAAGATCGCCGATGATATACTCGCTAGCCGCCAATGGTTCTTCGACCACTTCACCGCTGTCGATGCGCATTTTTTCTGGTGCTTTCGGCGCGGGACCCAATTCGACCTCGATCTTGCCCAGTTCCGAAATTGCACGGCGCATTTCGAGCGGATGAAACAGAGGCCGAGCGTGCAAAAACTGCTGGCCTACGAGCAGCAAGTGCAGACCGCGTTTGCGCAGGCTGCCTAAACGCGTTGCGGTAGGGCGGCCAAGCCGTGGACGCCCGGAACAAG
>DASXMC010000096.1:0-5150 GCA_036495885.1 Allostellaceae bacterium
CCGGCTATAAATCTAAAATATCGGGCTGGTGGCAACGGCGGGCGAAGCGGGCGCAGCTTCAGGGAGGATCGAAATGCGGATCGGGGTTCATCTGCCGCAGATCGGGCGCAAGGCCGGGCCGGAGGCGATCCGGCGCGCGGCAGTGCAGGCCGAAGAGCTTGGGTTCGACGATGTCTGGACCAGCGAGCACATCATCGTGCCAGAGGGGGCGCCCTACCCGCCCTCGGCCATCTTTTACGATCCGGTGCTCAGCTTGACCTGGGCCGCAGCTTTCACCCGGCGGGTGGGTCTCGGCACCAGTGTCCTGGTGTTGCCGATGCGGCATCCGCTGCCGCTCGCCAAGGAATTGGCAACCTTGCAGAATCTGTCGGAAGGGCGGTTGATCCTCGGCGCCGGGGTGGGCTGGCTCGAGGCCGAATTTTCCGCTTTGGGCGTGCCGTTTCGCGAGCGCGGGCGGCGCATCGACGAGGGCATCGCGATGATGCGGGCGGTGTGGAGCGAGGACCCGGTCAGCTTTCCGGCGCGCACCATTCCGGCGGTCATCGAACGCATGCGCTCCTTGCCGCAGCCGGCCAAACCGATCCCGATCTGGATCGGCGGCAGTTCCGAGGCGGCCCTCAACCGTGCGACGCGCCTCGACGGCTGGCACGGCTCGCGGGTTTCGCCGGCCGACGCCGGGCTGATCGCAGCCCGCCTGCGCGCCGCGCGCCCCGATCCCGGATTTGCGATCTCGGTGCGCTATGGTTGGGACGGCAAAGACGATGGCGCGCTTGCCACCCGGCTGGCCGCCTATCGTGCGGCTGGGGTCGGGCACGTTCTGGCCGAACCCGCCGAACGCGCGCTCGATGACTGGCTCGCCGCGGTCGAGCGTATTGCCCGCGCTGCCGAGGCGGTGCGTGCCTGATATGTAACGGAAACGGGCATGGGTCCGGCGGCCGACGCGGACCGCCAAAAGCTCAGAAATGCAAAATGAAATTGGGGAAACCGAAATGAAATTGGCGCTGGCGCTGCGGATCTCGGCGACTGCCGGCATCGACATGGGGCTGGTTCGGGAGGCAGAGCGGCTCGGCTACGAGGCGGTGTGGTGCGGCGAAGCCTATGGCACCGACGCGGTCTCACCCGCCGCCTGGGTCCTGGCTCAGACCCAAAAGATCAAGGCCGGCACCAGCATCATGCAGATGCCGGCGCGCACCCCGGCCTGTGCGGCAATGACGGCGATGACCTTGCAGGCCTTGTCCGGCAACCGCTTTTTATGCGGCATCGGACCCTCGGGACCGCAAGTCGTCGAGGGCTGGCACGGGGTTCCCTATGGCAAGCCGCTGGCCCGCACCCGCGAATACATCGCGATCATCCGCCGGATCCTCGAACGCACCGCACCGCTCGAATTCCACGGCGAGCATTACCAGATCCCGTATCGCGGACCGGGTGCCACCGGGCTCGGCAAGCCGTTGCGCAGCATTATTCACGGTGATCCGAGCCTCAAGATTTACACCGCCGCGATCGCCCCCGCCGGACTGCGCACCGCCGGTGAAATTGCCGATGGAACCTTGCCGTTCTTCATGTCGCCGGAACAGGCCGAGGCCATCGTCGGTCCGGTGCGCGAGGGCATCGCCAAAGCCCGCAACGGCAAGACGCTCGCCGATTTCGACCTTGCCCCCTATATCCGGGTGGCGATCGGCGACGATATTACCGCTTGCCGAGACGCGATCCGCCCCAACTTGGCGCTTTATATCGGCGGCATGGGTGCGCGTTCGAAAAACTTCTACAACGATCTGGCGCAGCGCATGGGCTACGAGGCGGCAGCCACGACGATCCAGGACCATTATCTTGCCGGCCGGCGCAAGGAAGCCGAAGCCGCAGTCCCCGATGCGCTGATCGACGATACCTCGCTCGTAGGGCCCAAGGAGCGGGTGCGCGAGCGGCTGCAAGCCTGGCAGGCGATCGCCAAAGACCACCGCGTCGGCTCGCTGGTGCTGGCGGGCGCCGACATCGCGGCGCTGCGCACCGTCGCCGAGGCGGTTCTGTAAGGCCCGGCCGCAATCAGCCCGGCAGCGCAAACGGAAGAGGTCGATCATGAGTACCGTCGATGCGAACCGCGTTATCCTGACCGGAGAGAATTCGGTCATCCGCCTCAACAATGACGACAGCGACGCGTTTACCACCAACGCGACGTTCTGGCGGCTCGTCACTTCACCGCGCGGAGCCGGCTGCGTCCTCTACCTGAAGAGCGAACTCACCGATGGCCGCTGGCGCATCTATTCGGACAACATCGCAATGGCGCGCTGGCTACAATCGACCGTCTTGGGCGCTATCAATCCCGAGCTCCGTGAGGTGATGCACCCGGTCACTGAAGCGCAATTCGGCAAATCGGGCGACGGGCGCGACTTTTGGACTGAGCGTCTGGAGGCCCGCGGCGAGGAGATCGCCCTGACCTGGTACGAACTGGGCGAGCCGTTTCTGGTCCACACTCAGCCCAATTCGATCCCGGGGCGTCCCTACGGCATGTGCACCGTCCTGATACCGGCACTCGGCGCACGGCTGACCCGCAACGGCAGCGAAGCCCAAGGCCAGCCTTGGCCGCGCGAGCGCGAAGGCCGCGCTTCCAGCACTTGTGTGCTCGGGCTTTGCGAGAGTTGGACCGAGGCCCGATAACCTTTCGGATAAAGGCCGATGACCCGATTGCTGACCGCGATTGCCGACACCATTACGAGCGGCGGCTTTGCCTTTGTCGAGGCGACCGACATGCGGCTTCTGTTGGACGAAACCCAATTGCGCGACTGGGACGGCTTTGCCGCAAGCTGGAACGATTTGAGCGTCGACGCCTATATGGCCGATGGCGGGCGCTACCGCCGCCGCCGCTTTGCTTGCTATCGCGCAACCTCGGTTGGGATTGTCCGCAAGCCGCACCAGCCGCACTACCAAAGCCGCGACTACAACCCGATGAACGGCGGAATCGAGCGCTGGTTCGAGCCGGTCAGCGAGCCGATCGGCCGGCATCCGGTGCTGGGGGCGATTCTCGGCACGAGCCATGCTCTGTTCGACCGGATGACCCCGGCAGCGAGCCGACCCGATGCCTGGCATGTCGAATTGCACCAGTTTCGCATCGAAGCGCGGCCGGGCGAAATGGGTCAGCCAACACCCGAAGGCATGCATCGCGACGGGGTCGATTGGGTGCTGGTGCTGATGGTTCGCCGTGAAAACGTCAAGAGCGGCGAGACCACGATCTATGACCTCGCCAGGCGCCCGCTCGGCAGTTTCACACTAACCCGGCCGCTCGACTCGGCATTTGTCGACGATGGCCGCGTCTATCACGGAGTTACCGGGGTCGAGCCGGTCGACCCGGCAGGCCCGGCCTATCGCGACGTGCTAGTCGTGACCTTCCGCCGCGAGTAGCGGGGAAGCATCGGGAGCTCTGCGTTTTTCTCGACGCGACGCGAGCTGGTGTCGGCTACAGATACGCGCGCAGCGGGGTTTGCGTCGCGGTCCAGATCATGCCCACCACAGCCAGCACTGCAGCGATGCCGACCCCAATCACCCATTTGATCAGCCCCGGCTCGACCTCGGCAATCTCGCGCCGCAAATCGGAGATGTCGATTTTGGTCGCGAGGCTCGATAAATCGAAATCCCGTGCGAGCCGCACCGCACGCGTAACCGCCTCGGCCTGACCGTCGGTGAAGCCCGACGCCTTCAGATCCTTGACGAGCTCATGCGTGTCGAGAGTGCTGATGATCGCGGGCGGCGGTGTAATGCTACCGGAGGAATCTGCCCATACGGCGGGAGAATAGCGTATTTAGGCCGCAGCGGCGGAATTCGTCACGCGCGCCACGACTTGGTCCGATGGACTTTTGCCGCAGCAATCGCCGATGCGAAAACGCCGTGCAGCATTTAAGATCGCCAATCCATCAGCACAGGGAGTAGCCGATGTCGCAGCACCATGTTTTGCGGGCCAGCCCCGAGACTTGCCACTGGGGGTTTTTCGATGCCGGACTGAAGCCGGTGCTGACCGTCGCATCGGGCGACACCGTGACACTCGACAGCGTGTCGGGCGGCCCCGACATCCTGCCGAGCGACGGCCGCTTTGACATCCTGCCCGAGCACAAGGCGATCCACGCCGCGATCGAGCCGCGAATGGGCGCCCATATCCTGACCGGGCCGATCGCGGTCGAAGGAGCCGAGCCCGGCGACGTGCTCGGCATCGAGATCCTGTCGATCGACTGCCGGCAGAATTGGGGCTACACCCGCATCCGGCCGCTCTCCGGGACCTTGCCGGAGGATTTCCCGGTGCGCCGCACCTGGCACAGCGCGATCGACCGCCAGCGCGGCATTGCCACCGTACCCTGGGGCGCGGAGATCGAATTGGCGCCGTTTTTCGGCGTCATGGGGGTGGCTCCCCCGCCCGCCTATGGCACCGTGACCTCGATCGTGCCGCGCGAATTTGGCGGCAACATGGATCTGAAGGAACTGGTCGCCGGCACGACGCTCTTTCTGCCGGTGTGGACCGAGGGCGGGCTGTTCTCGGCCGGCGACGGGCACGGCGTGCAGGGCGACGGCGAAGTTTGCGTGACCGCACTCGAAACCGCGCTGACCGGCACGTTTCGCCTGAGCTTGCACAAGAATATGGGGATTGACCTGCCGCGCGCCGAAACCCCGACCCATCTGATCACGATGGGGTTTGACGAGGATCTCGACGATGCCGCCAAGACCGCGTTGCGCCAGATGATCACCTTGATCGGCGAGCGCATCGGGCTCGGGCGCGAGGACGCCTACATGTTCTGCAGCCTCGCGGTCGACATGCGCGTTACGCAGCTGGTCGACGGCAACAAGGGGATCCACGCGATGCTGCCCAAACCCACGCTGGCGGCCGACGGCACCCCTCGCTATGGCGGCCGCTAAGCCGATTGTCCATTGGCAGCACCGCTGAGCTGCTTCGGGAACTCCTCGTCCCGCTTCGTCGTCTTGCTCTAAGCCTGCCGATGGTAGCCTCGATCGGCAATGCTCTCCGGGAAGCCGCAAAGCGCTGTCTTGAGGTCGCCGATCTCGGCCGTAGGACGGATTTAACCTGCTTGCGTACCGGGCGGACCCGGTCGCAACCCGTCTGGAGGATCGCGTGAGCGTCAGCATCCTGATCGTCGACGACGAGCCCGATGTCG
>DASXMC010000097.1:0-3324 GCA_036495885.1 Allostellaceae bacterium
GTCGTAGGCCAAGAGGCAGAACGGCGGGATCACGTCCTCGCGGAAATTCTCGTATTGGTCGTCGCCCCAGATCACGACGAGGTCAGGCTTGAACTCGTCGAGCACCCGGCGGGCGTTGCGGAACCCTGTGAGCAGCGCATCGCGGTGCCGGCGGGCGGCCGACAACCCCTGATCCGAGCCGTATTCTTCGCGCATCGGCGCCGGCCAGCCGTCAGGATGACGGTATTGCTCGGGCAATGCCGGGTCGTCGAGGACCCGCTTCAGGATGCGCCCCATGCTTTCATCGGTGCCCGACATCGGCGGAAAATGGGTGACGCCGAGACCCAGTACTTCGCCCATCTGATGACCTCCCAGAGCCCGAAAACCCAGCCCTGCGTTACGAGCACTGCGGCATTTTGTCAAGCTGTGAGCACATGCCCCGCTTGCCGATTCGCCGAGCGCTGGGCGGTTTGGGGCGTTTGCCGAAACGATTACCCGCCGCGGATCGCGGGCTCTTCGCTGCTGCGTTGCGCGCGCTGGAGCGGTTATGGCAAAAAAATGCCGGATAACAGGGTATTGAGGGGACCCTCCGATGACGCCGCGCCGTCACAGTCGCCGCATGCTGTTTTCGGTGCCCTTGCTTGCCATCCCAGCGGTGGTCACGGGTGTGCTGCCGATGGCAGCGCGCGCGGCGGCGGGGGAGAGTGATTTCTATTCTTTTCTTTACCGGGTCGGGCGCGAGGCGGCAGCCCAGGGTGTGCGCTCGTCTACGGTCGATTTGGCGCTGCGCTACGCGCAGTACCTGCCGCATGTCATCGAGCTCGACCACCATCAGCCCGAGCAGCTGCTGACCTTTAATCAATACCTGCAAAAGACGGTCAGCCCGCAACGCATCGAAAACGCGCGCCGCGCGCTCTACGACAATTGGGGCTTGCTCGAGGCGGTTCACCGCCGTTACGGCGTCGACCCGCGCGTCATCGTGGCGCTATGGGGGATGGAAAGCGATTTCGGCAAGATCACCGGCAATTATCTGGTGCTGGCCTCGCTTGCCACGCTCGGCTACGACGGACGGCGCGGCCCCTATTTCCGGGGCGAGCTGATCTCGGCGCTGCGCATCATCGATGCGGGGAATGTCGGTCCCGGCAACATGAATGGATCATGGGCCGGGGCGATGGGCCAGTGCCAGTTCATGCCGTCTACTTTTCTGCGCTATGCGGTTGATTACGACGGCAACGGAAGACGCGACATTTGGAACGACCGCGCCGATGTGCTCGGCTCGATCGCCAATTTCCTCGGCCATCTCGGCTGGCGCGACGGCGAGAGCTGGGGCGCCCTGGTGCTGTTGCCGCCGGGTTTCGATGCCCGCTGGAGCGGGCTCGAACAGCGGCGGCCGATCGCCGAGTGGAGCCGGATGGGGGTGCGCAGCCTTGACGCCCGGCCGCTCGCGGTCGACGAGGTCGAAGCCTCGCTGGTCATGCCCGACGGCGCCGATGGGCCGGCGCTGCTGGTGTACGACAATTTCCGCACGATCATGCGGTGGAACAAATCCGTCTATTTCGCTGGTGCGGTTGGTTACCTCGCCGACGCGGTGGTCGCCGGCGAGCCGGTCCGGCGCAGCTAAAGAACGAACGGCGCCGGCCGCAAGATGGCGCGGAACGCCGAAGGCTGGGGACGCGCTATCGCGCTGATTGCTTTTCCCGGGTTGTTGCTCGCGGCGTGCGCTTCGCCACCCGGCGGCTCCGACAGCTATCTCCCCTCCAGCGAGGCCGGAAACTACCGCGTGGGTGTACCCTACCAGATCAAGGGTGTGTGGTATTACCCGGCCGTCGATTACAATTACGACCGGACCGGGGTTGCCTCTTGGTATGGCGAGGAATTCGAGGGCCGCCTGACTGCCAATGGCGAGATCTTCGAGCTTAATGCGTTGACTGCAGCCCATACCACCTTGCCGATGCCGAGCATCGTGCAGGTGACCAATCTCGAAAACGGCCGCTCCCTGCAGTTGCGGATCAACGATCGTGGTCCGTTTGTCGACGGCCGCTTGATCGACGTGTCGCGCCGCGCGGCGCAGCTGCTCGGCTTTGAGAGCCGGGGCACCACCCCGGTGCGGGTGACGATCCTGAAAGAGGAGAGCATCGCCGCTGCCGAAGAGGCGATGCACAACGGTACGCCAGTGATGGTCGCCGCGTCACCGGCGGCATCGGCGTGGGCAAGATCAGGAGCGACCTATGCCGCGGCCTCCGAGCCGTCGCCGATTGCTCGCATCTCCACCGCTCCGCCGGCAACACGGACAATCGAGCAACTGGTGGAGACGGCGCAAGTTGCGACCGCGCGGAACGAGCCGCGCGACGCAACCATCACGCAAACCGCTACCGCCTCGGCGGAGCCGCCTACGCCGGAAAGGCAATCCGTGATGGCCGTACTGCGGCCGACGCCCGCCCGTGCCGCCCCGGCGACCCGATACCGATTTTCGCTGATCTCGCGCGCGGATGCGGCCGAACTGTCAAGCTTCCGAGCTTTCCTACACAAACCCGAAATCGCCGCTTTAGCGCCGCCCGCCGCAAAAACGCCGCCATTGCCACTAAGGAGGGCTGCCTCGAAAGGCCCCGCTCGGATCTTTGTCCAGGCCGGCGCATTTTCGCGCCGGGACAATGCCGAAAAGGTCCAATTGCACCTCGCTCGCTGGGGCAGCGCTCAAGTAACATCAGCTTCGATCAACGGGGCTGCGATGTATCGCGTGCGGATCGGACCGCTCGAGAGCGAGGCGCAGGCGCGCCGGCTGCTCGCGCAAGTGGTCAGCAACGGCTATCCGGGAGCGCGCATCGTCGGCGACTGACGAGCGCGCGGCGAACCCGAGGAGAAAGGGTAATGACCGAGATCACGATGCCGCGGTTGACGATCCTGTTGCTGATGGCCCTCGCCGCCGGCCTTGCCGGCAGGCCGGCAGCGGCGGCCCATGCCAAGGCGAAGCACACCCCGCCCGCGGCCGCCTTGCAGGCCGCGGTTTCGGCGACCCCGGCGGTCGGCATCGATACCCAGGCGACCCACGCGTTGATCGTCGAAGTCGAAACCGGTGCGGTTCTGCTCGACAAGGGTGCTGACGAGCGCATTCCGCCGGCGTCGATGGCCAAGATGATGACCATTTACACCGTGTTCACCATGCTGCGGGACGGCAAGGCTAAATTGACCGACGAATTACCGGTCAGCGAAGAAGCGTGGCGGACCACTGGTTCCAAGATGTTTGTCCCGCTCGGCGCCAGAGTCAGTATCGATGATCTCTTGCACGGCGCCATTATTCAGTCGGGCAATGACGCCTGCGTCGTTCTTGCCCAGGGGCTTGCCGGC
>DASXMC010000098.1:0-2478 GCA_036495885.1 Allostellaceae bacterium
CACCCTCACGCCGGCGCAGCCGCTTCAGCCGATTGGATCACCGGCCGCCGCAACGTTGCCGCCGGAGGCGACGGTGCCGCCACTGCCAGCGCCGCAAATGCCCCCGGTCACGGCCGTGCCGGTCACGGTGGTACCGCCGGAGAGACGGTTACCGCCGAGGCGCCGCCGCCACCGCCGCACAAGCCCGCGGTCAGGCCAAAGCCCAAATTTCTCGTGCGACGGCACGAGCCGGTGCAACCGCCGCTCCCGCCGGCGCCGCGTTACGCACAGGCAGCCCCACCGGCCCTCGCTGCCGCATCATACGCGACCGGACCGTCAGCGACGCGGGCGCTGGCAGCGAGTGTGCCCGGGCCGGATCCGGCGGTGAACTATCGGGCGCTGATCAGCGCTTGGCTCGAAAGCCACAAACGCTATCCCGAATCCGCTCGTGAGCGAGGCGAGGAAGGCAGCATCGGGCTGCGCTTTCGGATCGATCGCTATGGTCGCGTCATCGGTTATGCCCTGCTCAACGGCACCGGCTACCCCGATCTCGACCAAGGCGTCGAGGAGATGATGAACGGAGCGCAGCTGCCGCCTTTTCCACCGAGCATGACGATGTCGCAGATCGAGGTCTCGGTCAGGATAGGCTTCAATCTGACGCGTTGATTTCTGGCGTGCCGACGAGGCCCTTACTGTCGCCTCGATCGGCGAAACCGCCGCATCCCCTTCCTCGGACCAGCGCAGCATTAGGATGGGATCCGGGCCGGCCTATCTCGCGGCTTGAGCGGCCTGTTGCGATATTCGCGACTGCAATTATATATAATCGTAAGAAACGCTCGTTGCGCAATCGGCGATGATGACAACGGACGAAATCGCAAAAGACATGGCGAAGCGACGTGTGGGCGCTTTTTGGGCAACTGAATTCGGGGTCGACAACCTATTCAACTTAAACGCGGTTTTTGCTGTAGATTCGCTGTATTTATGAACTCGGATTTGAAAGGCTAAAACCGCGGGTTGGATCAGAGCCGTCCCGAGCTGCCGGTGTCACTCCACTGTGACGCTTTTGGCGAGGTTGCGCGGCTGGTCGACGTCGGTGCCTTTGACGACGGCGGTGTGGTAGGCGAGGAGCTGGATCGGAATCGCGTAGAGCAGGGGTGCTACAAACGGATGGCAATCCGGGACCGCGATGCCGCAGGTGAGGCGCCCATCGAGCCGAGCCACCCCGAGCTTATCCGAGACCAGAACCACCCGACCCTTGCGGGCGATGACTTCTTCGACATTGCCGAGCGTCTTCTCGAAAACATCGTCGTTGGGCGCCAAGACGATGACCGGCACATTTTCGTCGATCAGCGCGATCGGTCCGTGCTTCATCTCGCCGGCGGCGTATCCTTCGGCGTGGATGTAAGAAATTTCCTTGAGCTTCAACGCTCCTTCGAGCGCCAACGGGAAGGCGCTGCCGCGGCCGAGATAGAGTACGTCGCGGGCTTCGGCGATCGTCTGAGCGATCTCGCGCAGCCGCTCGTCGTGGTTTAAGACCTCGGCGGCGCGTGATGGGATCTCGATCAGATGACCGACGAGCTCGGCCGCGCGTTCATGGGAAATGGCGCCGCGCGCCCGCGCCATGGCGATCGTCAGCGCGGCGAGGACCGCGAGCTGAGTGGTGAACGCTTTGGTCGAGGCGACGCCGATCTCGGGCCCGGCAAGCGTCGGCAAGACAATGTCGGCCTCGCGCGCGATCGAGCTTTCCGGCTGGTTGACGATTGCGATGATATGTTGCGCCTGCGAGCGGGCATAGCGCAGCGCCGCCAGGGTGTCGGCGGTCTCGCCCGATTGCGAAACAAAGATGGCCGCCCCACCGCGCGGCATCGCCGGCTCGCGATAGCGAAACTCGGAGGCGATATCGACCTCGACTGCGATCCTTGCGATGCGTTCGAGCCAGTATTTGGCGACCATGCAGGCGTGGTACGCCGTGCCGCAAGCGACGACGGTGACCCGCTCGATCTCGCCCAGCGCAAACGGCAATTCGGGAAGATGGACGGTGCGGCTTGCCGGGTTGACCAGGGCGTTGATCGTGTCCCCGATCACCGCCGGCTGCTCAAAGATCTCCTTTTGCATGAAATGGCGATAATTGCCCTTCCCGATCAACGCGCCCGAGGCCGCCGACTCGCGGATCGCGCGCGATACCGGTTGGTTTTCTGCATTGAAGATCGCCACCCCCGACGAGGTCACGACCGCCCAGTCGCCTTCCTCGAGATAGGTGATGCGGCGGGTCATCGGGGCGAGCGCCAGGGCGTCCGAGCCGAGAAACATCTCGCCCTCGCCATACCCGATCGCGAGCGGGCTGCCGCGGCGCGCGCCGATCAACAGATCGTGCTCGCCGGCAAACAGAAAGGCGAGCGCAAAGGCGCCTTCGAGGCGCGCGAGGGTTTGCGCCACTGCCTGTTGCGGGGCGAACCCTTGGTCGAGGAACCAAGTCGCAAGGATCGCCACCGCCTCGGT
>DASXMC010000099.1:0-1972 GCA_036495885.1 Allostellaceae bacterium
GGGCTGCGGAAATGACGCTGCTCCGGCGGATCAGATCCTCCTTCGCGGGCGAAGAAACCGAAACGCAGACTCGGCCGTCCTTCGAAAGACCGAGTGTCGGGGATGTCCTGCGGACGCGGCGGCTGGCGTTGGACATCGACATCAACGAAGCAGCCGCGGCGCTCAAGATAAAAGCTGCCTATCTCGCGGCAATCGAAGAGGGGCGGCCCGATCAGCTTCCAGGGGCGACATACGCTGTTGGTTTCGTGCGTTCGTACAGCGAACTTGTCGGGCTGGACAGCACAGCCCTTCTGCGCCAATTCAAGCTGGAATGCGCCGGGCTGAGCGCAAAACCGGACTTGGCCTTTCCGATGCCGCTAAGAGAGGGAAGCCTCCCGACCGGGCGGGTGTTGATCTTGGCCATCATCTTCGCCTCATGCGGCTACGGGGCATGGTACCATTGGCGCGCGTCGGAGCGGGAGGCTTCCGACAGGGTCACCGAAGTGCCGGCGGAATTGCTTCCCGCGAAACTCGAACCGAGGGGCCCGCCCGACCCAATTTCAGCCATTGCCGCCAATCCCTTGCCAGCAGGGCTGGGTCCGGACGGCGCTTACGTAATTGGCCCAGATAAAGCCGGACCTGCAGCTCCAGGCACGGTTCCGGCTCGCCGCTCCGGTGATACACTGGAACCGCATCCGCTCGGTTCCGGACCAAATACGGCCGATGCAACATCTGGTCTGGCACCGCCGTCTCCGGCAAAGCTGATTCCCGCCGCACCACCGCCGGCGAAAGGTCCAGGAGCGGCCGCCTTGCTTGGTTCGGCACGACCTGCCCCTGCTGCCGGCGAGGCCGCGCCCACGGCGCCGGGTCAGCCGAACGCGCCGCAAGCCCCGGAACCACTTCTTGCCGCAACGGCGACCACTCAGACGGCGCCCGTAGCTGATCTCTCCGGGCCCGCGAACTTGCCGATGACCGGGGCATCCGCCGCCGCTCCGCCGGAGGGCGCGCGGGATCCGGCCGAAGGACTATCCGGTCTGCGTCCCCAGAGTAACGATAGTGCCCGCGCGGACGGTGTTCCCGCGCAGCAATCGCGCGTCACGCTGCGGGCAATCGCCGACAGTTGGATCCAGATTCGCGCCGCAAACCACTCGGTGTTATTCACGGGTGTGCTGAAGCCGGGTGACATCTATCGGGTTCCCGACCTTCCGGGCCTAACAATGCGAGCCGGCAATGCCGGCGGTCTCGATGTTACAGTCGACGGCAGACCAGCTTCACCGCTTGGCCCAGTGGGTGCCGTACGCAACGTGTCGCTTAGTCCCCAATCGTTGGCCGGGCAGAGCGCAGCTCATTGATTAGCGGGTGATTTTCGTCGGCATCTTTCGTTTGCAGGTCAATCACTCTATATCCCGAAGCCGGAGCACGAGAGCGAGGTTGAGATGAGCGTCAGACCCTACCGGGACATTCACCGCCGCAAATGTCGCAAAATTTACGTCGGTACGGTGCCGGTGGGCGGGGACGCACCGATTACGGTGCAATCGATGACGAATACGGTCACCAGCGACGTCAAAGCAACCACGGCCCAGGTCCAGGCGCTCGCTGAAGCCGGCGCGGACATCGTCCGGGTTTCGTGCCCCGACCAGGAATCGGCGCTGGCGCTCAAGGAGATCGTGCGCTGCGCGACAGTGCCGATCGTCGCCGATATTCATTTTCACTATAAGCGCGCGATCGAGGCGGCCGAGAGTGGCGCTGCCTGTCTGCGCATCAACCCCGGTAATATCGGCGCGACCGCTCGCGTGCGCGAGGTCATCAAGGCGGCCAAAGATCACGGTTGTTCGATGCGCATCGGGGTGAACGCCGGATCGCTCGAACGCGACCTTCTCGAGCGCTACGGGGAGCCTTGTCCCGAGGCCATGGTCGAAAGTGCGTTAACTCATGCCAAGATCCTCGAGGACAACGATTTCTTCGAGTTTAAGATTTCGTGCAAGGCGTCCGA
>DASXMC010000100.1:0-2685 GCA_036495885.1 Allostellaceae bacterium
CATGAGCATCGAGAGCTGCTCGGAAAACAGCGAGGACGCGCGATGGACAATGGTGGCGATCCTCCGGACAGCACAAGGGAGACACGCCCCGCCCCCTCGGTCTGGGCGCAGCGCGCCTCGCGCCTGCTGCTGGCGAGCGCGTTGGTGCTGCTCGGAGCGTGGATTCTGCATCGTTTTTTGCCGGCGCTGGCCTGGGCGACAATCCTCGCCATCGCACTCTGGCCGCTCTATCGCCGTTTGGAGCGCGCGTTTCCGCCGCGCGGCCATCGCATCCTGCAGCCGTTTATCGCCACCTTGGTGGTCGGCCTTGTGTTGATTATCCCGCTCGCCTATGCCGCGATGCAGCTCGCTCACGAAACCGGCAGCTTTGTTCACTATCTTTCTGAGCTGAGACACAGCGGGTTGCCGGCGCCGCCTTGGCTGCCGCGTCTGCCCGCGATCGGCGCCCCGCTGGCGCAGTGGTGGCAAGCCAATCTCAGCGATCCGCAGACGATGAAGGATCTGTTGGGCCGGGTCTTCGCGCATATCCCGGCTGAGTCGGCGCGCGTCATCGGGGTTGAGGTCATTCACCGCCTCGTGATCTTTGGCTTTACGCTCTTGACCCTGTTCTTTCTGTTTCGCGACGGCGAGGCACTGTGCCAGCAATTGCTGCTGCTCAGCCACCGCGTCCTCGGCCCCAGCGGCGAGCGCATCGCCGGCCACATGATCGCGGCGGTGCACGGCACCGTCACCGGTCTGGTATTGGTCGGGCTCGCCGAAGGTGTGTTGATCGGCATTGCGTATGCGTTCGCCGGGCTTCCGCATGTCGTCCCGTTCGCCGCCCTGACCGGGGTTGTCGCGGTCATCCCGTTCGGCGCTCCGGTCGCGTTCTGCCTGGCGGCGCTCTATTTGTTGTCGCTCGGCCATACAGGGGCCGCGATCGGCGTCGTGGCCGTCGGGTATGTGGTGGTGTTCGTCGCCGACCATTTTGTCCGCCCGATACTGATCGGCGGTGCCGCGAGGCTGCCGTTTTTGTGGGTGCTGCTCGGCATTCTGGGCGGGCTCGAGACCTTTGGGCTGCTCGGGCTTTTTCTCGGACCGGTGGTCATGGCGGCGCTAATGTCGCTGTGGCGCGACTGGACGCGACCGGTTGCCGCTGTCGACGAGCCGGTCGACGCGCCAGGCGAGCCCGCGGCCTCGGCGCCGCGTCTGTCGCGACGGTCGTGATCGCGCTCTCGGCGGAAGCTCGCCTAAGGCTCGACAGGCCGGTCATGACGCGGCACAATGCTGCGGAAATAATCGCGGCGGGTAGGGGCAGGACCGGTGGCCGCCGTCCTTGGCGGAAAAATGTAGCTGCAGCCACGGGCCCGCGCCGCGCCGCGTCGGCGAAAAAGCGGAGGATGCATGAAATACGTGTGCGACGCGCCAGGCGGTAAAACCTGGTTTCGGATCGAGACCGAAGCGGAGGCGGCGAGCGAATCCGACGGGATGCGGCACGCCGTCGAAAAGTTCTTTCGTAAAGAGCAGGAGAAAGCGACGCAGAGCTTTCAGCCGCTGTCGAAAGTCAATTTTGAACAGGAAATCGGGCTGAAGGCGCACATCCAGCGCGAAATGCCCTTGTTTTTGACCCTGCGCGACGATGACGGCACCACGCTTGCGACCGCGATGCTGCCGCCCGGCGGACAGGACGACCGCACCTTTCGTCCGATCATCGTCGGCATGGCCAACAGCGACCCCTATATCGAGCATGCCGATGCGATCCGCGCGCTAGGGCAGCATTTCCGCATGACGCTCGAACGTGCCCGCTGCTATCCCTACCGCCGCGATTGAGGTTGCGGGCAGAAGTACAACCGCAGTCGCCGCGGAGACAGGACCCACCCTGCCGCCTTGGGCGCAACGGGCGGGCGTTTTGAGCGTGCGCAGAGTCCTGCCTCAAATCGGCCACAGAAAAGCATAAAGTTAAGAGGAACTATCTAACTCGCCGGCCTTGTTATCGTCTGTAGGACGCAAGTTCGAGGAGACGATCGCAATGAGAAAGATTATCCTGGGCGGGTTCACCGCTTTGCTGCTCGGCACCGCCGCCTTGGTGCCGCAAGCAGAGGCGCGGTGCTGGTGGAACGGCTTTGCTTGGAATTGCTCGTATCCGCATCGCTGGTGGGGTCCGCACACCTATTGGTGGCATCCGTGGCATCACCGCTACTACCACCATTACGCTTGGTATGGACATCACCGCCCCTACGCCTGGCGCTACTGAGAGGGGAGCAGCGGGGTACGAGTACGAGCGGCGGACGGTCACGCTCCGCCGCCGGTATCTGCTTGGCGAGCTTCGCTCGCGGCCGAGGCGCCGGCAATCTTGCCAAAGACCGAGCCTGAAACGAGCCCGGTGCCGCCCGGATAGTTGAAATAGAACAAGCCGCCGACCAGCTCGCCCGCCGCATAGAGGCCCGGTATCGGCCGCTGTGCGGTATCGAGCACCCGGCCGTCGGTGTCGATGCGCAGCCCGCCAAAGGTAAAAGTCACACCGCAGGTCGTGCAGTAGGCCTCGAAGGGTGGCTTTTCGATCGGCATCGCCCAATTGGTCTTGTCGATCGCGAGCCCCTTCGTGGTGCGCCCGTCCTTGACCGTCGGGTTGTAGGGGATGTCGTGCGCGACCGCGGCGTTATATTCCCGGATCGTGGCCAGAAACCGCGGTTTGTCGACCGGGGC
>DASXMC010000101.1:0-2614 GCA_036495885.1 Allostellaceae bacterium
GCCGCGACAGGCGGCACGGGCGCCAACCAATGGCTGATCGCGGTGCTGGTGGCGCTCGCGACCTTTATGGAGGTCATGGACACCACTATCGCCAATGTCGCGCTGCGTTACATCGCGGGCGGCCTGGGGGTGAGCGAGGACGAGGCGTCGTGGGTGGTAACGACCTATCTGGTCGCCAACGCCGTCAGTCTGACGGTAAGCGCGTTTCTGGAAAAAATGCTCGGCCGCAAGCGCTTCTTCCTGATCTGCCTGGCGCTGTTCACGGCGAGCTCGGTGCTGTGCGGTATTGCCTGGAACCTGCAGACACTGCTGCTGTTCCGCATCATGCAGGGCTTGGGCGGCGGCGGCATGGTACCGGTCGCCTCGTCGATCCTGGTGGATGCCTTCCCGCCGGCAAAGCGCGGCCAGGCCTTTGCGCTGTTCGGGGTTGCTGTCGCGGTGGCTCCGGTGCTCGGCCCGACATTGGGCGGCTGGCTGTCCGACAATGTCTCCTGGCACTGGTGCTTTCTGATCAATGGTCCGGTGGGGGTGATGACGCTCGCGCTGATCGCGCTGGTCGTGCGCGAGTCGGAGGCGGCGGTCGAGGAGCAGAGAAAGTGGCGCCAGCAAAAGGACGGGTTCGACCTTGTCGGCTTCGTCCTGGTTGCGACCTTTCTCGGCACCCTCGAAATCGTGCTCGACCGCGGGCTCGAGGACGACTGGTTCGGCTCGTCGTTCATCACCACGGTTGCGATCGTCTGCGGGCTCGCTTTCGTGCTGATGATCCCGTGGGAGATGACCCGCCGCAATCCGACGATTGACATCCGGATGGTGGCGACGCGTCAGTTCGGCGCCTGCTTTCTGGTGATGCTCGCGACCGGCGCCCTCCTGCTCGCGACCACCCAGTTCCTTCCCCTGCTGGTGCAGGAGGATTTCGGCTATACGGCGACGTGGGCCGGCGTCATGATCTCACCGGGCGGCGGTGTCGCCATGGCGATGATGTTCGTCGCCGGCCGTTTGGTGGGCAAGATCCAACCGAAATACCTGATCGTCGCCGGTGCTCTGATTATGGCGCTGTCGTTGTACGCGCTGACCAATGTTTACGGCGATCTCGGCTTCTGGTTCATGGCGCGCTGCCGGATGCTGTTTACGTTCGGGTTCCCACTGGTGTTTATTCCGATCACCGCGGCGTCCTACGACGGCATCCCGCCCGACAAGACCGGCCAGGCCTCGGCCTTGATCAACGCGGCACGCAATACCGGCGGCTCGATCGGCATCTCTTTGATCAACAACGTGCTGTGGCGCCGCGAGCAGTTCCATCGGAACATGCTCGTCGACCAGGCGCTGCCGTCGAGCGTCCAATATCAGGACACGCTGCACCACATGACAAACTATTTCGTCGGGCAGGGTAGTCCGTTGATCGAGGCGCAGCGGCAGGCCTTCGCGTGGGTCGGACAGCAGGTGCAGCTCCAGGCGTCATTTTTCGCCTACATGGACGCCTTCTGGGTGCTGACACTGGTCGCGCTGGCGGCAATACCGCTCGCGCTGAGCCTGCGCAAGATCAAGCTGGGAGGCGGCGCGCCGGCGGGCCATTGAAAGGGTCGATCGGGCCGATGGCCACGCAATGGCTCAAGACACGACCAAAAGGGGGCGGCGGCCGCTCGAAGATCGCTTCCTGCATTCCGATCGAGCGCGCGCCCGCCGGCGGCGTGGCACGAGTCCGCCTCGGCTCCTACGAATTCAAAAAGTAAGGGGTTTCCCGCTTCGATCTGCGCGATCCCTACCATCTCGCAGTTGCCCTGACATGGCCGCAATTCCTTGCCGCCTTGCTCGTGCTTTATCTGTCAGTGAATGTCGTCTTCGCTACACTCTTTTGGCTGGTTCCCGGTTCGGTGGCGAACGTTCGGCCGGACAGCTTCTCGGACGCCTTCTTCTTCAGCATCGAGACGTTGGCTACGGTCGGCTATGGCAAGATGTATCCGGCCACCTTGCACGGTCATATGGTCGCGTCGATCGAGATCGTGTGTGGACTCGCATTCACCGCAATCTTGACGGGCCTCACCTTTGTCCGCTTCTCGCGACTGCGGGCCAAGCTGATCTTCGCTGCCAATCCGGTGGTGGCGATGCATAACGGGAAACCGACATTGATGGTGCGGATCGGCAATGGACGCGCAGCTGTGTTGGCGGATGCGAAGGCGCAGCTAAATGTGCTGCTTATCGAGACCACGACCGAGGGCAAGGTGTTCCGTCGCGCGCAGGAGCTACAGCTTGAACGCGCTCACATTCCGATGTTTCCGCTCTTCTGGACCCTCATGCATGTGCTGGACGAGCGGAGCCCATTGAACGGCTACGATACGGCGCGTGCAGTCAAAGCGAACGCGCAGGTTTTTGTAGCGATTGAAGCGCGCGACCCGACGCTCGCGACGACGGTGCACGACATCCGCAACTACCCGGCGGAGGATATACGCTTCGGCATGAGGTATACGGAGGCCGTAACCACCGCAACGGACGGCACGCCGGTTTTGGACCTGACCACAATCGGAGCACTAGAGCCCGATGTCGGGGACCGTCAGGAACCGGGTTGGACGGAGCGCGAAGAAAACGAATAGAGCACCGTGGCCCTTCAATGCACCGG
>DASXMC010000102.1:0-4229 GCA_036495885.1 Allostellaceae bacterium
CCCGATCCCGCTTGCGGGCCAGTCTCCAGACTTGAGCCCCGCCAACTGTGGCGACCGCGCCACCGGTGCGCGACGGCGCCCATTCGTCGGACAGACCGCGGCGTTCTGCGTATGCGGCCCGGCGGTTCCCTGGTGAGACAGACTGGGTGGTGGAGGGAGCCGGATTCGAACTGCTGGTCCCACCTTCAAAGAAGACAGCCGTACCCCGAGCTCGCCCGTTCGTTTTTCGCGCCCAGCTGCACCGGCTGCGATCGTTTAGTTTCCGAGAATGCCGACTTCGAACTTTAGGCATCCCAAGTTAATCTCGCTTATCGAGCCACATGAGGAGACCTGGGATGAAAAACCTGACCGGAAAGGCGGCACTGGTCACCGGTTCGACAGACGGGGTCGGCCGGCTCGTCGCTCGAAAACTCGGGCAAGCCGGCGCGCGCGTGCTGGTGCATGGCCGCGATGCCGAGAGTGGCGCACGTGTCGTCGCCGAGATCGAGGCCGCCGGCGGGACGGCGAGTTTCCTTGCTGCCGACCTCTCGTCACTCGAGGAGGTGCGTCGCCTTGCCGGCGCGGTGCAGGCCACAGTGGGTCGGCTCGAAATTTTGATCAACAATGCCGGAATCGGCACCGCTGGTCCGCGTCAGACCAGCGCCGAGGGGTTCGAGCTGCGCTTTACGGTCAATTATCTGGCCGGTTTTCTGCTTACGTTGCTGCTGTTGCCGCTTATCAAGAACAGCGCGCCGGCGCGGATCGTGAACGTCTCGTCTGCCGGACAACAGCCGATCGACTTTGACGAAGTCATGTTGACCCGCGGCTACAGCGGGGCGCGAGCGTATTGTCAGAGCAAGCTGGCTCAGATCATGTTCACGATAGACCTAGCGGCCGCGCTCGAGGGTACCGGTATCACAGTCACGTGCCTTCACCCCGCCACTTACATGGACACGAGCATGGTGCGGCGGGCTGGGGTGACGCCCTTGAGCACGGTCGAAGAAGGCGCGCGGGCGATCCTCAATCTCGCTACATCCCCCACGGTCGCGGGGCAGACCGGGCTCTATTTCAACGGCCTGCGGGAGGCGAGAGCGCACGCCCAAGCCTATGATGCAGACGCGCGTCGGCGCCTTCAGGCGTTAAGCCTGGAGCTGACTGGCCTTTGCGCGGAGGACATGGTTGCCCTGGCGCGATAGCACTGTCGCGCGCCGCTTTAAGTGAGGTGCGGGCCGAAAACTGCCATGACGAATATGCCCCGCCATAGCATCTGGCGTTTACACCGCCGAGCTGGATTGATTGAGGACCAGAAGTTCGAATCCGGCTTCCTCCTGCGCGGAATCTGTTGCGAACCTGACGTTCGGGGGCGCACCCCATAAATGACCGCCAGCGACGCAGATTGTGGGCGGGCCAGCCCGACATGGCGATCGAGCATATCGACGCCTCACTGCGCCTCAGTCCCCGCGCCCGCGTCGGCTTGTCGCTCAGCGTGATAGGTCAAGCGCATTTCCTCAGCCGGCGCTTCGATGAGGCGGTGCCAAAACTCCTCCTCGCGATCCAAGAAAATTCAACCCTGCCGCAGCCGTACCGCTTCCTCGCCGCCTGCTATGCCCACATGGGGCGGCTCGATGAGGCGCGAGGGGTGATCGCGCGGTTGCGCTCCATCACTCCTGCCGTGATGGGAGGCGCCACCCCCTTCCGCGACCCTGAGCTCCGTGAGCTGTTTCTGTCGGGCCTGCGTTTGGCAGCAGGCGAGGCGACATGAGACAGGCTCCCCGTCTCGTCGCTGTCCTCGCCGCTGCTGTAGGAGGAACTTGCGGTTCATCCGCGCGGCGATTTAGCGAACCATCGGTTCCGTGGTTGGCAGATCCCTCTTCGCCATGCAGGATGGCGCTCCGAAAACGGAGGAGCAGCCATAGCAATCGGCACAAAATCTCAGCATGAACCTGCGGTCGAGACGGCCCTCGTCGAGCTTCTCGATCATCTCGGGATCGCAAGGGCGCATTTCGCCGGGCGCGGTTCCGCCGATCTCAAGGGCTTCGCATCCGAGCATTCGGAGCCCATTGCGTCGCTGACCCTGTTATGCCCTGCGGTCCTTGACACACGCACCCTCAAGCCGCTGGCCAAACGATTGTTGGTCGTGACCGGCGACCATGGGCCGGGATCACAACGGGCTCAATCGGGGCTATCGGAGCTGCCGCAGGCTACCGCGGTGGTGCTCGACGACTACGCAGGGCACACCTGGGCAGACATCGCTGCCGAGCAGGGTGACCGCATCGGCGCGGCGATGCAAGAGTTCCTCGAGCGCGTCGACGCGCTGCCCGCCGCCCGACTGAGCGAGCGCGAGGGGGAAATCGCCGATATCTCCTTTCGGGTGCGCGGCGCCGGACCGCCGCTGGTGCTGCTGCCGCTCGATCTGTCGCCAGGTCAATGGGAGCCGCTGATTCCGGCGCTCTCCGCGCGCTATTGCACGATCACCCTCGGCGGGGCGCTTCTCGGCAGCGTTGCCAGCTTGGAGGAGCGCGGCCGCTCCGGCTATATCGGGGTTGTGCGCACGGTGCTCGACGTGATGACAATCGTGCCGGGCGAGAGCGTGCTGGAGGTCGGCTGTGGCTCGGGTGTGATTATGCGCGAGCTGGCACGCCGGACTCTCGGCGCCAATCGTCTGATCGGCCGCGACGTAAACCCTTATGTGTTGCGCGAAGCACGGGCGCTGGCCCGGCGCGAAGGGTTGCACGACTATATCGATTTCGGCGAAGGCCGCGCCGAAGCGCTGCCACTGCCGGATGGGGCGGTCGATGTTGCCTTCTCTTCGACGGTATTCGAGGAGGGCAATGCCGAATTGATGCTGTCCGAGATCGTGCGGGTGACCCGTCCCGGTGGGCGGATCGGCATCGTCGTACGCGCGGTCGACATGCCGTTCTGGGTCAACCTGCCGCTCGAGCCGATGCTAAAGGCAAAAGTCGACGCTCCGGGCGTCATCGGCGGCGGGATGGCGCCGCAAGGTTGCGCTGATGCAAGCCTTTACCAGCGCCTCCACACACTTGGATTGACCGAGTTGAAGTGTTTTCCGCAGCTCGTTTCGGTGGTTCCAGGATCGGAGCGTATCGAACGCTACCAGCACCAGATCCTTGCGGCTCTGACCGCGTCGGAAGCCAAGACGTTTCGGCAAGCCGTCGCCCGGGCGGAGAGCGATAGCACCTTCTTCATTGCCCAGGCCTATCACTGCGCTGTTGCGACCAAGCGCAAATAAGCGGCTGTTTTACGGCCAGAGTGTTCGGTTAACCATTCGCGGCTCGTGCATCCGGCGGGCTGAACTGGCTCGCAAAGTTTTTAAGGGTTAAAGCCGGCCGCCCGCTAAGGATGCCGAGGCCGCTGCCAGCGATAGTAGGGATCAGCGCGACCGAGTACGAGATCGCGCTGCAGCCAGCAGATCTCTCAGCAAATGCCCGCGATGGGATCGACCTCGCCATTCCGGGGTGAGGGCGCGAAGGTCTGGAGTCGGCGGAATCCTGCCGATGCGCCGCGACCCTCCGTTGGTCGGGAGTTGCCCCTCATCGGTCAATTCGCGCGATGGATAGCGACGGTGGGTCATGGCCTTTCCCACCTTTGACGGTCATCGCGGGCCATACTAGGGTCTCGAAAAACGAAGCGCTGTATCGGGTAGCCTCTACGTCGAGTATAGCAGTTGTTCAGGGAGCAAGCCAAAGGTCGAGGGCGGGCCATATTGAGGGAAACTGTCATGGCCGGAACGACGCACCATAAGGTCTTGATCGTCGGTGGTGGCACTGCCGGAATTACCGCCGCGGCAAGCTTGAAGCGCCGCGGACCGAGCGGGATCGATATCGCAATCGTCGAGCCGAGCGACACGCACTATTACCAGCCGGCATTCACACTGGTGGGAGCTGGGGTCTATGACCTCGCGCGCACGCACCGGCCGACCGATAGCCTAGTGCCGTCGGGCGTCAAGCGTGTCAAGGCCACGGCGCAGAAGTTCGATCCCGCGAGCAACACTGTCGAACTCTCCACCGGCCACTCGATCACCTATGACTATCTGGTGGTCTGCCCCGGGATAAAGCTTGATTGGGCCAAGATCGATGGTCTCGCCGAGGCGCTTGGCCGCGATGGGGTGTGCAGCAACTATTCTCCAGATCATGTGAGCTACACTTGGGACTGCATCAGGGCACTCAAGCCCGGAAGCAAGGCGGTATTCACGCAGCCGCCGCTGCCCTTCAAGTGTCCGGGCGCGCCGC
>DASXMC010000103.1:0-2406 GCA_036495885.1 Allostellaceae bacterium
GTCCTGCACGCAGATGCTAGCGTGGCTCGGCGCCGACGTAATCAAGATCGAGCGCCCGCCTTTTGGCGACCGTGCACGGCGACTGTGGAACGCCGACAATCCCGATCTCGACAGCTTTTTCTTCCTGCTGCTCAACAGCAACAAGCGCAGCACCGTCATCAATCTGCGGACCGAGGAGGGGAAAGAGATTGCCCGGCGGCTGATCCGCAATGCCGATATCGTCGCCGAGAACCTCGGTCCGGGAGTTATGGAGCGGCTCGGGCTCGGCTACGAGGCCGTGAAGGCGCTCAATCCGCGGCTCATCTATGCCTCGGTCAAGGGGTTCGGCTCTTACGGCCCCTATAGTGGGTTCAAATGCTTTGAGCCGGTGGCGCAGGCGACGTCCGGTGCCATGAGCGTGACCGGCGAAGCGGGCGGCCCGCCCCTGGTCAACGGCGCCAATATCGGCGATTCCGGCACCGGCATGCATCTGACGATTGCGATCCTTGCCGCGCTCGTGCAACGCCACGCCACCGGCCGCGGCCAACTCGTCGAGGTCGCGATGCAGGAGGCGGTGCTGAACCTGACCCGGGTCAAGTTCACGCAAACATTGGCAGCCGGGCAGCCGCTCGAGCGCACCGGCAACCGCTCGCCCACCGGCGGCTGGTCAGATCTGTTGCGCTGCGCAGGAGATGGGTCGAACGACTATGTCTATATCACGATCCCGCCTGACAATCCGGAGATGTTCGAGGCGATGACCGAGGTCATCGGGCGCCCTGATCTGCGCTCGGATGCACGTTTTACGACACCTCCGGCGCGTGCCAATAATGGTGCGGCGCTGACCGCGGAGATCGAGAACTGGACGACGGGTCGCGAGAAGCGCGAGGTTATGAAGGCCTTCGCCGGGCGAGGTATCGTCTGCGGCGCGGTCCTCGACACCGCCGAGGTGTTGGCCGATCCGCATCTACGCGAGCGCGAGACGATTTTCGATCTCGATCACCCGACGCGGGGCCGCTTCTCAGTGATCGGCTGCCCGGTACGGCTCTCCGATTCACCGGTTCTCGCCAAGCGCGCGCCGCTAAAAGGTGAGCATACTGAGGAGGTGCTGCGCGCCCTCGCCGGATATAGCACGGAAGAGCTTCGGCAGCTCAAGGAAAAGCAGGTTATATAGTCGAAGCGATCCCGACGGCTTATCACAATGGCCAAAAATCCTAAGAATCAGTCCGGCCATCCGCCGTCATGACGCGTGAATGCACTATGGCCGATCTACCGCCGCTCCCCGAACTGTGCTTTGCCGAGATACCAACGACGTCGCGCCACCGTTATGTCGGCGACCGGTTCTGCTACATGGAAGCGGGACCGGTCGATCTCCCGCCGGTGCTGCTGCTGCATGGCATCGGGGCCAACTCGCTGCACTGGCGCTATCAGCTGACCGGCCTCGCCGACCGCTTCCGGTTAATCGCGTGGAATGCCCCCGGCTATCTGTTGAGTGACAATCTGCGGGCCGAAACGCCGAGCTGCCGTGATTATGCCAATGCGCTCGATGATCTGCTGGCGGCGCTCGGGGTTGGCGGGTTCGACATCGTCGCTAACTCGTTCGGCACGCGTGTCGCACAGTGTTTTGCCTATCACCGACCCGGGCGGATCGGGCGTGCCGTGTTCACCGGCACCAGCATCCCTGACGGCACGCCACCCGAGGAGCGCGCGCGGACCGTCGAGGTGCGCGCGCGCATGATCGAACGTGGTGGCTATGGTTTCGGGGACCGGGCAACAGCACTGCTTGCTTCGGCCGCCTCGGCCGATACTTTGGCTTTGGTGCAACAAACCCTGCGCGCGACCAACCCCTATGGATTTATGCAGGCAGCGCGTTTTATCGCCAAGGCTGAGATGCCGCCACTCGGTGCCGGGCTTGCGATGCCCTTGCTGATGATTCAGGGCGAGGAAGACCGCGTCACGCCGGCGGAGACGAATGCCAAACTGCTTGCTGCCGCCCTGCCGCTCGCTCGTCTCGTCGTGCTCGCCGGCTGCGGCCACTTGCCCGAGGTGGAGCTCCCGTCGTGCGTCAATGATTTGATCGCCGCGCACCTGAGTTAATTTCGGGTCGGTTTTATTTTGGCTGCCAGTATTTGGATTCAGCGGTCGCCAAAGCGCATGATTACCGCGTCAAACTCCAGAGTATATTGACTAATTCAACTATCGGCTTGGTGCTCGCTGGGCCGCAACCCGCGATCAATAAGATATCGGTCACATCACGAGCGGAGAGCTGAATAGTAGGCGGAAACGGATAATTTCCGGTATTTGACGTGCGCGCCGATGGAGGGTTGCCTGGCGGGCGCGGCGAAAAAAGCTCAGTTGGCTGGCGTTGTCCGGCCCTGACGTCTCTGCCGGCTTGGCTGGAATGCCGTCTCGCCTGCGGTCCGCTGGCGG
>DASXMC010000104.1:0-1863 GCA_036495885.1 Allostellaceae bacterium
GGGCTGTGCAGCAGCAGAATAAAATCGGGCATCGGTTCTCTCCTCTGGTCGGCGGCCGGGCAAGACTCCCGCCGCCTGTCCTGACGACGATCGAGGTTCCGGGAAATCGACATCGCCTCGAAAAAAGGATTGGGGCAAAAACCGCATCGGAGGCAAAGGTTGCCCTGCTGGCGGCGAGGCCTGATATAGTGGGGTGGGAGCCCGGCGGCGGGCAGGCCTCTCGCCAACCCGGTCAGGTCCGGAAGGAAGCAGCCGTAACGAGTCGCGGTCTGGGTCGTCGAACCGGTCTCCCACCTTCTTGTTTTGGCTGATGAGCGAGCAGCGGGGCCACGGGCGAGAGATGCCAGAAGACGCAAAATCAACCCCGCAGCAGACGCACACTTTCACCACTGATTCCCCCGGGGCAATCGAATTCGGCTCGACCGCTCAATCAGACACGCGGATCATCCAGGCTCAGTATCGCGTTCTCGCCCGCAAATATCGGCCGCGGAGCTTTGCCGAGCTGATTGGGCAAGAAGCGGTCGTGCGCACCCTGACGAATGCGATCGCGACCGGCCGCATCGCCCATGCTTTTATGCTGACCGGGGTGCGCGGGGTTGGCAAGACGACGACTGCGCGGATCATTGCCCGGGCACTCAATTGCGTCGGCAAAGACGGCGCCGGTGACCGGCCGACCGCCCAGCCTTGTGGCGAATGCGTCCACTGCCGCTCGATCGCCGAGGACCGCCATGTCGACGTCATCGAGATGGATGCCGCCTCGCGCACCGGCGTCGACGATATCCGCGAGCTGACCGACGGTGTGCGCTATCGTCCGGTCTCGGCGCGTTACAAGGTCTACATCATCGACGAAGTCCACATGCTCTCGAAAAACGCCTTCAACGCGTTGTTGAAGACGCTCGAAGAGCCGCCGCCCTCGGTCGTTTTTGTGTTTGCGACGACCGAGATCCACAAGGTGCCCGTCACGGTGCTGTCGCGCTGCCAGCGTTTTTCCCTGCGCCGAATCCCGGCCGAGATGCTGGCCCAGCATTATCACCAGGTTGCCGAAGCTGAAAGGGTCGAAGTCGAGCCCCAGGCATTGGCGCTGATCGCGCGCGCCGCCGACGGCTCGGTGCGCGACGGCCTCTCGCTGCTCGACCAGGCGATCGCACTCTGCGGCGGCAAGGTGGCGAAAGAAGCGGTGCGGGACATGCTCGGCACCGCCGATCGCGGGCAACTCTTTGACCTCTTCGAAATGGTGTTGCGCGGCGATGCGGCGGTGGCCTTGGCGCAATTCGATCGCCTTTATCAGGAGGGCGCCGACCCGCTGCTGGTATTGCAGGACCTGCTCGATCTCGCGCATTTCCTGACCCGGCTCAAGCTCGCGCCGGAGGCCGGCGCCGGCGATCCAGTCGCCGATGGCGACCGCGAGCGTGCCCGCCCGCTCGCCGACAAATTGGCGCTGCCGGCTTTGGCGCGGGTCTGGCAGATGCTGCTCAAAGGTTTGAGCGAGGCGCAGGCGGCGCCCTCGCCGGCGCAGGCCGCCGAGATGGTGCTGATCAGGCTCGCCTATGTTGCTGATTTGCCGGCCCCGGCCGAGCTTGTGCGGGCGTTGCAGGATGCGGCGCCACGCCCCGAAACTGCTCCGGCCGCGGCACCGCCTCGGCGGGAGATTTCGCCGTCCCCTCGCGAGATGGCGGCGCCGGTTGCGAGCCCGCCCGCCGGTGCTGCGCGACGAACATCGGTCGAACTCGTCGAAGCCGCGATCGAGGCGATGCCCGACCCGCCGCCGACGCCGGTCGCGGCATTCGAGCCGATGCCGAAAAGCTTTGATGAGGTCGTGGCGCTGTTCGACAAGCGGCGCGAAGCGGTGTTGCATTCGCATCT
>DASXMC010000105.1:0-2329 GCA_036495885.1 Allostellaceae bacterium
GCGCTCGCCCGCCTCGATCGCGGCGAGCGGGGCGGCGTCGGCCCCGCCGAGCGGAACGCCGCGGGCAATCAGCATGCGGCAGCCGGCGCTCATCGCGATGCGGGCCGCGGCGAGCTTGGTCACCATCCCGCCCGAGCTGTAGCCGGGGGCGGCGTCTCCGGCCATGGCTTCGATTTCGGGCCCGATCTCGCGCACGACCGCGACATGACGCGCCTGCGGCTGTTTGCGTGGATCGGCGGTATAGAGACCGTCGATGTCCGACAGCAGGACGAGCATGTCGGCACTCGTCATCTGCGCTACCCGGGCGGCCAGCCGGTCATTGTCGCCAAAGCGGATCTCGGCGGTCGCGGTCGTGTCGTTTTCGTTGACGACCGGCACCGCGCCCAGTCTCAACAGCTGGGCAAAGGTAGCGCGTGCATTCAAGTGCCGCCGGCGCGTCTCGGTGTCCTCCAAAGTCAACAGGATCTGTGCGACGGTGATGCCGTGAACGGCGAGCGCCTCCTGATAAGCGTGGGCGAGGCGGATCTGTCCGGTCGCCGCTGCCGCCTGTTTCTCGTCGAGCCGCAATCGATTGCCGGTGAGGCCGAGATGTCGGCGGCCGATCGCGATCGCCCCAGACGAGACCACGATCACCTCCTGGCCGCGCGCGCGGCAGCGTGCGACATCGGTGGCCAATCGCTGGAGCCAAGAGCGGCGGATCGCGCCACTCTCGGTGACCAGCAATGCCGAGCCGATCTTGACGACAAGGCGTCGCGCCGCCGCCAGCGTCTCACCCGGGGCAGCTTCGACCTCGACGCTCTCGCTTCGATCCCCGGCAAGCGAAGATGGATCTGCGGCGCGGGCCTCTATTTTCTTGAATGCCGAGAGCGCCTGTTCGGCTCGCTCTTCGCCTGCTGGCGACGAGTGGCGGTCCGGGTCAAGTGGCCGATCCACCCGCTGAGTCATGACAACGTCGCAACAGCCCGCGCCGGTGCCCGTTCAAGCTCCGCCGAACGGCGTTCGGCGATCGTTCCAAACACCGCCGCCAGAACCTCAGGCACGCCGGAACCGCTGACTCCCGAAAGAGGCAGCACCGTCGCCCCGCGGCCGGCGGCGCGGCGCAGCTGGCGCAGTTTCGCGCCCATGGCGGCGGGATCGAGGGCATCGATCTTGTTGAGCCCAACAATCTCAGGCTTGTCGGCGAGCCCGTGACCGTAAGCCGCCAGTTCCTGCCGAACCGCGCGATAGGCGCCGGCGACGTCGGCCTGCGTGCCATCAATCAGATGCAGGATCACCGCACAGCGCTCGACATGGCCCAGAAACCGGGTGCCAATGCCCACGCCCGCGCTCGCTCCCTCGATCAGTCCGGGCAGGTCGGCGACCACTAATTCATCGTCATGCACGCGAACGACGCCGAGCTGCGGTTTCAATGTAGTAAACGGATAATCGGCGATCTTTGGCCGAGCGTGCGAGACCGCGGCGAGAAAAGTCGATTTCCCTGCGTTGGGCTGGCCGACGAGGCCGACATCGGCGATCAATTTGAGGCGCAGCCAAACCCAAGCTTCCTTCCCCGGCCAGCCGGGGCCGGCGCGGCGCGGAGCGCGGTTGGTCGAGCTCTTGTAATGGACGTTGCCAAACCCACCGTCGCCACCGCGTAAAAACACAATGCTCTCTCCCGGCCGGGGAAGGTCGGCCAGCACCTCGCGATTGTCCTCGCCCATGATTTGGGTCCCGGCCGGCACCTGCAGCACGAGGTCGTCGCCATCGGCGCCGCTCCTTTCGCGGCCAGCGCCGGGCCGTCCGTCCATAGCACGGAAGTGCTGGCGGTAGCGGTAGTCGATCAACGTGTTCAAATTGTCGGCGGCGACAAAGACGATGTCGCCGCCCTTACCGCCATCGCCACCGTCGGGACCGCCGAACTCGATAAACTTTTCGCGGCGAAAGCTCGCCGCCCCGCGACCGCCGTCACCGCTCTTCAGATAAATCTTGCACTGGTCGAGAAACTGCATCGGTCATCGCCCCCACCCCGACCCTCTCCCGCCGGGCGAGGAGAGGGAGGGACCGCAGCGGGAGGGTGAGGGGCGCCACGCGCTAGAAATTGGAGAGTTATAGGCTCGTTTGCCCGATACTTTATCTGGCTCTATTCGGCTGCCTCGCTCGACACGGGCGGGGCCGACGGCGGCGATGGGGGCACCACTACCGAGACGTAGGTTCGGCCGGCGATACCCGAATGGAACCGCACCGCGCCACCCGCGACCGCAAACAGCGTGTGGTCCCGGCCGATGCCGACATGCTCGCCGGCGTGAAACTTGGTACCGCGCTGACGCACGATAATGTTGCCGGGAACCAC
>DASXMC010000106.1:0-4427 GCA_036495885.1 Allostellaceae bacterium
AGCCTCGCCCAGCTGCTCCGTGATCAGAGCCGTGCCGCCGACGCCGTTGCGCTCCTTCGATCGGTCTACGACCGGTTCACCGAGGGGTTCGATACGGCCGATCTCAAGGCGGCAAAGGTTCTTCTCGATAGCCTTCAATAGTGGGGGTCATCGCGCTGCGGCTTGCCATCTGCGCAGCGCCGCGAGAATCGCCCATTGGCGGGGCGGCGCCTCCACCACAACGGTACAGGTCATGCCCGAGCTGACGAGCACCCCCGTAGGTACACGATCGATGTGAATACGCACCGGAATGCGCTGGGCGAGCCGAACCCACTCGAATGTCGGATTCGCATTGACCAGGAGTTCGGGACCGGCGGGATTTATCACGATCGGTAATACCGCGAGCGATGCTCTGAACGTGCCCGCGCAGCGGCGGAGCACCATTCAACAGGTATATATCCGCCTCCTCACCCGGCTTGATGACCGGCACTTTGGGTTCCTCGAAATAGCCCGTCACTCGGTAGGAGTCGCTGTCGATCAATGCCATGACCTTGGTGCCGACTGAGGCGTATTGGCCGATATCGAGGGTCAGGTTGGTAACAAACCCGTTGACTGGTGCCCGAACGACGGTGCGATCGAGGTTGAGCTGGGCGGTCGAGCGGCCCGCAACGGCTTGCTGGTAGGTGGCCGCAGCTGAGGCCGCAGTAAATATCGCAGTCTCCCGCGCATCGTCGGAGATCGCGATCTGCGTCAACTTGGCGCGCCGCGCCGCCTGCTGCTCGGCGTTATCCATGTCCGCCTTACGGGCGGCGACGGTCGCGTCGGCGGTGGCAAGAGCCCTGATATAGCGGGCCTGATCAATGAGCATCAGAATATCGCCTTTGTGGACGAACTGGTTGTCCTTGACCCGAAGGTCGTCGACATAGCCCGCAACGTCCGGCGCGATACTCACGACGTCGGCCTGGACGCGGGCGTCACGGGTCCATGGCGAGAACAAGTAATAGTTCCAGAGTTCGTAACCGCCGGCGCAGGCGGCAACGGCGAGGACCAGGGTCAGCAAAACGCGTGCGATGGTTCTCATCGGAGCGTCCCTCAAGGGCTCGTCAACAGGACAAGCCCAGAAAAAAGGCAGGCAAAAATAGCAAGCCGAACCAATGGCGCATGCCAGAAAAGGCGATAGAAGCCGAGGGGCGATAAAAGTCGGTCGACCACCAGGAACAGCACGACAGCGGCAAGGAAATAAAGCAGCAGCGAGGGTGCGAGCCCGCCGAAAAGATCGATTTCACGCAGCATCTGAATGCGCTCCCTTCCGCCTTTCGCCGGAGAGCAAAATGCTGCCGGGCTCCAACCCGTCTCGGATCGTGGCGAAGGCGCCGAGTCTGCGCGCGGCGGACCGCGCCTGCGCGCCGCCGATCAAGTCCTCGCGCAATTCGGCAAGGCTTCGCGCGGCAGCTTCCTGAGCCTTGCGTCGAGCGCGGTCGAACCACTGCGCCCGCCGATTACCGGCAAGCTCGGCGATCTCGAGTTCGAGTCTGGCCGAGGCCCAGTCGTCCCGTATTCGGATCAGCTCGCGTCCGACGCCAACTAGGGCGATGGCGGCCTCGAACGCCGCAATGTCCTCGGGCTTGTCCGAGCGGAGCTGACTTTGCAGCTGAGCAAGAGCCTCGGTCATCGCGGTCTCGAATTCGATGAGCCCGATGGGCCGGCGCCGCGCCGCGATCCTCGCCACCGCCTTGCGAGCGGTGCGGACAAAACGGCGGCGCGCGGCTTCCGGCGTCGCCGGCGCTAGGACGGCGAACAGCACCATGGAAGTCGCTGCAGCGACCACGGCGGCAATGCAGGTGTTGAGCATTCCCACTGGGTCGTAATTCATTCGGTTTAGGAATTGTCCAGCCGAAGCGAACAGCAGCGCAGACAGGTACCCGATCAGCATGGTTTTTTTGTGCGCCATCAGAAGCGCGCATAAAAACAACATAGGTGCCACGGCGAGGGCGAACATCCCGAACCCGTCGGCAAGGGGCAGCAGTACTTCGACAATAATGAAGGCAGGTATGGTTGCGAGGGCGAAGATCAGGGTGGCGCCGACCGCGATCGGCACGGTAGGCGCCATCGTCGCTAGCCGCGCTGTCGCCACGGCAGCAAGGATCGCCCCAGCCGATCCGTGCACCCAATTGGTTAGGATCCAGAAGCTGCTGACGAGGAAGACCGCAAGGGCGGCGCGCAGTCCGGTCCACAGCGCGCTCAGCAGGTCGTTGGAGTGGGCGAACTCGAGCCGCCGCGGTACCGGCTTCTTGCCCAAAACGAAAGCTTCGTAAGCCTCGGCATAGGCGCTCAGAGCCGCGAAGAACTCGCGCAGTCGGCCGATAACCGCAACGCGCCGGATCACCTCCTCATCCGGCGCTGACAGATTTCGGCACAGCTGTCGGACGAGTGGCAGGCGCGCGCGCTCGGACGAGACCTCGGTTTAGCCCGGCAGCATCGATCGCGCCGTCGCGCCACGCCTCGGTCACGGCAGTGGCTTCGTCAATGGCCTTATCGATCCCCACTACGGTTGACGCGCCGGTTTGGCCGAGCGTGTCGAGCGTTCGCTGGAGGAGCTGCGCCGTGCCGACGGCATTGATCAACGCCGCGTCGAGAATCTGGAGCGAGTCGCTGCGGTCGCGGATCTCGCGATCCTCAAAGATCGCCGACGCGCGCGAATTTTCGATTTCCATCGCTTGGCCCAGCAGTTTAGCCCGCAACGGCGCGGCGGGGCCGCCGGCGCTGAGCAGTGCGATGGCATAGTTAGCAAGCTCAGCGCGAGTGTCGGCGATCGCTTGCCGCAGCGTGGCGGCGAGCGAGTTCGGAAGAATGATGTGGCTGATTATGGCCGCCACAATAATGCCCAGGCTGATCTCGGTGACGCGGCCTATGGCGATGTAAAAGGCGTTTCCCGCATCCAGCGCGCCCGGAATGCCGACGATCGCAACGGTGTAACCGGAAAGGACAAAGCTATAGGCCGCGAAATTCCTCGCGTATTGCGAGCCAAAGGTACACAGCCCGATCCACAGCGCGAGACCGCCGAGGAAGAGGATGCGCTCCTGGGCGACGAGCGCAATGAGGACGAGCGCCACGGCGGCGCCGATCACTGTCCCGATAATGCGGTAGAAGCTCTTCGCCAAAACCAGCCCGCTCTGCGGCTGCCAGACGATAAAAACAGTGAGCAATGCCCAATACGGCTCGTCCAGGTTGAAGGTGAAAGCGACGAGTAGCGCAATCAATCCCGCGGCCGTCGTCTTCGACGCGAAGATCACCGCGGCGTAGCGTTCCTTTGCTCCGGGCGAGGTTTGTGTTGAGTTCCGGACGGCCGGCGTGCTGCGATGCGCGTGGCCGGACCGAGACGGACCGCCACTCATGCTGTGCGGGTCGCATGCCACTCTTTTCCAATCAGTCGCCCGGATCGCCTTGGGCTCGGATTGCGAGGTCGCCCCACGGTATTCATTAGACCAAGTCAACCTATGCACGACCACACCCCCCATAAGCCGCGCGGGGGGATTTGGCTGAGGGTGTTAGCCGAGGCTTGTACAGGCAGCGGAGTGCCAACTCGTTTCTGCATAGCACTGTTCGCCACTTACGCCGAACAGGGGACTGCATTTCGCACTGCGAAGGAGCTCGCCGATTGGCGCCTGTTAGCTTTCGGCGCTTCAAATCCAGATATCCCAAAGTCTCGATTTCCACTGGGCTTTCCTGCTCGTTTCAAGCCCAGGCAGGAGGCACGGTCGGCTGCGCTCGGGCACGGACCTGACGATCCGCGGGGCCGGTCACCTGATCCAGCCGGGCGAGCGGGTCACGCGTTTTGCTCGTCCCGATTAGTCTCGCTGAACAGCTCGTCGCGGCTTCCTTCCGGACCGAATGAGGAGTTCGCCACACTCGGCATCGCAAATAGGGGGTCACCCCGGTGGCTCGTAAGCTAGGTAGCGGGCCTTGACGAATCTTTGGGCTGTGGGTGAATAGATCTGACAAATTCCGACAGAGGCGCCACCGGCACGCGGCGCGCCGGTTCTTCCCTGACAAAAGCTGAAATCCTTGCTGTGGCGCGCTATTATGGCGTCCGCTTTTGGCACACCTCAGATGATCTGATCATGATTTGAGAGGGTCTAATCTTTGGCCTTGAGCCGACGCGCCTACGATGGCGCGAACTCGCGCTACCGGAGACACCGGTCCCTGTCGACCGCATCTTGTCAAATCGCCCACGGCCCCGCAGTCATAGTGATCAAAACCTATGAGGAAACGCCGTTTCGCTTGCATTCTCGTTGCTACACTGTGCAACGTCTAACTCGGGCGGGCATGCCGCGCGGTATGCGACGCGGCGCGAAAAGTCTGTTCGCCAAAAGCCAGGGAGGAGGTCATGCACAAGAGCGTCGATCGCATCCTGATCTCACACGTCGGCAGCCTGCCGCGTGGCGACG
>DASXMC010000107.1:0-12761 GCA_036495885.1 Allostellaceae bacterium
AGATGGTGATGCCGGGCGACAACATCTCGATGGAGATCGAGCTGATCGCCCCGATCGCGATGGATGAGGGGCTGCGCTTTGCCATCCGCGAGGGCGGCCGCACCGTCGGCGCCGGCGTCGTCGCCAAAATCATCAAATAACGGACAACGCGGCCAGAACCAAAAGAGGAAACACCAAGTGGACAACCAGAACATCCGCATTCGCTTGCGGGCGTACGATCATCGCGTGCTCGATCAGTCGACAAGCGAGATCGTCAACACCGCCAAGCGGACGGGCGCGCGGATCCGCGGGCCGATACCGCTGCCGACCAAGATCGAGAAATTCACCGTTCTGCGCTCGCCGCATGTCGACAAGAAGTCGCGGGAACAGTTCGAGATTCGCACCCACAAGCGCGTGCTCGACATTGTCGATCCGACGCCGCAGACGGTCGATGCGCTGATGAAGCTCGATCTCGCCGCCGGCGTTGATGTCGAAATCAAGCTGTGAGTCGCGGAGCGATGTGGAGATCCGCGCAATGAACGCACAGCTCCTCGTTTCTCACCAGAAATCTCCTCTCTGCCCTTGGGGGCGGAGAGGGCTGGGTGAGGTGGGGGGTGCCAGAACGGAAGGCGGTGTCCACCTCACCCTCCCACGCCAGCCCTGCGGGCCCCTCCCTCTCCCCCCTGCGGGGCGGAGAGGGAATTTCGGCGGGAGAGGGTAATGCGCACCGGCCTTCTCGCGCGCAAGCTCGGCATGACCCGGGTTTTCACCGATGACGGCAACCACCTGCCGGTGACGGTGCTCGTAATCGACAATTGCCAGGTTGTGGCGGTGCGCACGCCCGAAAAAGACGGCTACTGCGCATTGCAGCTCGGTGTCGGCGCCGCCAAGGTCAGGAACGTGTCGAAACCGCAGCGCGGCCACTTTGCGAAAGCAAGGGTCGAGCCAAAGAGACGCCTTGCGGAATTCCGGGTTTCAGACGATGCCGTGCTCGAGGCCGGCGTCGAAATCACTGCGGCGCATTTTGTTCCGGGCCAGCGGGTTGATGTGACCGGCACCAGCATTGGCAAGGGCTTTGCCGGCGCGATGAAAAGGCACAATTTCGGCGGTCTGCGCGCCACTCATGGGGTCTCGATATCGCATCGCAGCCACGGCTCGACGGGGCAGCGGCAGTCGCCTGGCAAGACTTTTAAGAACAAGAAGATGGCGGGCCATCTCGGGGCCGAAAGGGTCACCGTGCAAAGCCTCGAAGTCATCTCCGCCGATGCCGAGCGCGGGCTGTTGATGCTCAAGGGTGCAGTCCCGGGGCCCAAGGGCGGGTTTGTCCTGGTCAAGGACGCGGTCAAACGCAAGACGCCGGATGGCCTGCCGTTTCCGGCGGCCGTTCGCGCCGCACCCGAAGCGCCCCCGACTGAAAGCGAAACCGCACCCGCGCCCGAAAGTGAAACCCCGCCCGCGCCCGAGGGAGAGCAGCGGTGAGCAAAATCGTCGTGCGCAATCTCGATAACGAGGAAGTCGGCGATATCGAGCTCGACGATGCAGTTTTCGGGCTGCCGCTGCGGCGCGATATTTTGGCGCGCGTCGTCAATTGGCAGCTCGCCAAGCGCCGCGCCGGCACCCACAAGACCAAGGGCATCAGCGACATCCAAGGGACGACCAAAAAGCCCTACAAGCAAAAGGGCACCGGCCGCGCCCGCCAAGGCAGTTTGCGCTCGCCGCAGTTCCGCGGCGGGGCGGTGATTTTCGGTCCGGTCGTGCGCAGCCATGAATTCGGACTGCAGAAAAAGGTGCGCCGGCTCGGGCTCAAAACCGCCTTGTCGGCCAAGCTCGGCGAGGGCAAGCTCGTCGTCATCGACGCCGCCCGCGCGGCAGAGCCCAAGACCAAAGCGCTGTGCGCCCGGCTCGACACGCTCGGCTGGGGTTCGGTGTTGATCATCGACGGGCCGGCGGTCGACGACAATTTCGTGCGCGCGGCCCGCAACCTACCGCGTGTCGACGTGCTGCCGCAGCAGGGGGCGAATGTTTACGATATCCTGCGCCGTGACACTCTGGTGCTGACGCGCGCGGCGGTGGAGCACTTGGAGGCGCGCCTCAGATGAGCCGATTTCGCGTCATTCCACCCGCCGAAACCCGGCTCACCCGGCAGCAGATGTACGACATCATCCGCACGCCGGTGATCACCGAAAAGGCGACCAACGTCTCAGAGCACAATCAGGTGATCTTTCGCGTGCCGCTGACCGCGACCAAGCGCGAGGTCAAAGCCGCGGTCGAGGGCGTGTTTAATGTTTCGGTGACCGCGGTCAACACGATTCGGGTGGCGGGCAAGCTCAAGCGGGTGCGCGGCCGGGCCGGCCGACGCTCCGATGTCAAAAAAGCGATTGTTACGCTGCGCGAGGGCCAGCGGATCGACATAACCACCGGGATTTGAGCGCGGAGAGACGGACAATGGCACTCAAAACCTTCAACCCGACGACCCCGTCGCGGCGCCAGCTTGTCATCGTCGACCGCAGCGATTTGTGGAAAGGCAAGCCGGTCAAAGCCCTGACCGAGGGATTGCGCGGCAAAGGGGGCCGCAACAATACCGGCCGCATCACCGTGCGCTGGCGCGGCGGGGGCAACAAGCGGCGCTATCGCATCGTCGATTTCAAGCGCACCAAGAATGACATGCCGGCGGTTGTCGAGCGGCTTGAATATGACCCCAACCGTACCGCCTTTATCGCTCTGATCCGCTATTCGGACGGCGAACTCTCCTATATTCTGGCGCCACAGCGCCTAAAGGCGGGGGATAGCGTCGTTTCTGGCGAGCGCGTCGACGTCAAGCCGGGCAATTCGATGCCGATGCGCAGCATGCCGGTTGGCACGATCATCCACAATGTCGAGATGAAGCCCGGCAAGGGTGGACAGATCGCGCGCTCGGCCGGCACCTACGCGCAGCTCGTCGGTCGCGACCAAGGCTACGCCCTGTTGCGCCTGTCGTCGGGTGAATTGCGCATGGTGCGGGCTGAATGCCGGGCGACGATCGGAGCGGTCTCGAACCCGGACCAGCAGAACATCGTCATCGCCAAAGCCGGGCGCAATCGCTGGCTTGGCCGGCGGCCGTCGGTGCGCGGCGTGGCGATGAACCCGATCGACCATCCGCATGGCGGCGGCGAAGGCCGCAGCTCTGGCGGACGGCATCCGGTCACCCCGTGGGGTAAGCCGACGAAGGGCAAGAAGACGCGCCACAACAAGGCGGCCGATCGGCTGATCGTCCGTCGCCGTCACAAGCGCTAGGCGTCAAACTGAGCACGGAGTAGAGCTTGACCCGATCGGTGTGGAAAGGCCCGTTTGTTGACGGCTATCTGTTGAAGAAAGCCGACGAGGCGCGGCGGTCAGGGCGCAACCAGGTGATCCGCACCTGGTCGCGGCGATCGACAATCTTCCCGCAATTCGTCGGGCTGACCTTTGGCGTTTACAACGGCCACAAATTCATCCCGGTATTGGTGACCGAAAACATGATCGGCCATAAGCTCGGAGAGTTTGCGCCGACCCGCACCTTTTACGGCCATGCCGGCGACAAAAAGGCGAGGAGAGCCTGAAATGAGCAAACCCGCGGCCCCGCGCCGGCTCGACGACAGCGAGGCGTTGGCCAGCATGCGCGGGCTGCGCACGAGCGCGCGCAAATTGAACCTCGTTGCCCGCACGATCCGCGGCAAGACGGCGTCATCGGCCTTGGCCGAGCTTACCTTTTCGCCGCGGCGTATCGCTGGCGAGGTCAGAAAAGTGCTGCAGGCTGCGATCGCCAATGCCGAAAACAACCACCAGCTCGATGTCGACCGGCTCTTTGTCAAAGAGGCTACGGTCGGCCGGGCTTTTGTTTTGAAGCGCTTTCACACCCGTGGGCGGGGCCGCTCGGCGCGCATCGAAAAGCAATTCGCGCATTTGACGGTGATTGTCCGCGAACGCTCCGAGGGCGCCATCGAGGAGACGGGCTGATGGGTCAAAAGGTCAATCCGATCGGGCTGCGGCTCGGCATCAACCGCACCTGGGATTCGCGGTGGTTCGCCCGCAAAGAGTATTCGAACCTGTTGCTCGACGACCTTTCTCTGCGGCGTTTTCTCAGCAAGCGGCTGACGCAGGCGGGCCTGTCGCGCATCGTTATCGAACGGGCCGCCCGCAAGAGCCGGATTACCCTGCATTCGGCGCGACCGGGGGTGATCATCGGCAAAAAGGGCGCCGATATCGAGAAATTGCGCACCGACATTGCCAAAGTGACGCGGAGCGAGGTCAGTCTCAACATCGTCGAAATCCGCAAGCCCGAAATCGACGCCAAGCTGGTGGCCGACAGCATCGCTCAGCAGCTCGAGCGGCGGGTCGCGTTTCGCCGGGCGATGAAACGTGCCGTGCAGTCGGCAATGCGGCTCGGGGCGCAAGGTATCCGGATCAACTGCTCGGGCCGGCTCGGCGGCGCGGAAATCGCGCGCATGGAGTGGTATCGCGAAGGGCGGGTGCCGCTGCATACGCTGCGGGCCGATGTCGATTTCGGCTATGGCACGGCCAAGACCACCTATGGGGTGTGCGGGGTCAAGGTTTGGGTGTTCAAGGGCGAGATCCTGGCTCATGACCCCATGGCGCAGGAGCGGCTCGCCGCCGAAGGCCAAGGTCCAGCACCGAGTCACGAGCGTACGCGCCGCGAAACCGTGCGATGACGACAGATGCTTAGTCCCAAACGCTCGAAATACCGCAAGGCCCATAAGGGCCGGGTTCATGGTCTGGCCAAAGGCGGGACGACGTTGAACTTTGGCGCCTACGGACTGAAAGCGTCCGATCCCGGGCGGATTACCGCGCGCCAGATCGAGGCGGCGCGGCGCGCCATCACCCGCCACATCCGTCGCGCCGGCCGGGTGTGGATCCGCGTCTTCCCGGATGTGCCGGTATCGACCAAACCGGCCGAGGTCCGCATGGGCAGCGGCAAGGGTTCACCCGAATATTGGATCTGCCGGGTCAAGCCCGGCCGCATCATGTTCGAGCTCGATGGTGTGCCGGCCGACACCGCGCGCGAAGCGTTCGCCTTGGCGGCGGCAAAACTGCCGATCGGCACCCGCTTTATCGCGCGCGCCGGTGAAGAGACCGCCGCATGAAGCCCGGCGACGTCAGGGCCAAGACCGATGACGAACTCGCGGGCGAGCTCGATGTGCTTGGCAAGGAGATCTTTAACCTTCGGTTTCAGCGGGCCAACGGTCAGCTCGAAAATACGGCGCGGGTCCGCCAAGTCCGGCGCGATATCGCTCGCATCAAAACTATTCTCGGCGAGCGACGCCGCCAAGCGTCCTAGGAAACAGAGATTATGTCGAGGCGCATCCTTCAGGGAGTGGTGGTCAGCGACGCTGGCGACAAGACCGTCTTGGTGCGGGTCGAGCGCCGGGTGATGCATGCGATCTACAAAAAATTCATCACGCATTCAAAAAAATACGCCGCTCATGACGAGCAGAACCGCTGGCATGTTGGCGATGTGGTTCGCATCGAGGAGAGCCGCCCAATCTCCAAGCGCAAGCACTGGGTGGTGTTGGGGGCCCCCGCCGAAAGTGCGGGCCGGCAGACCAATAACGCCGAAATGCCCAGTGTCACCGAAATGCCCAGTGTCACCGAAATGCCCGGCGGCGTCGAAATGCCCGGCGCCGAGGCGGCGCCCGAGGTGGCGGGAGGTGCGGCATGATCCAGATGCAGACCAATCTCGATGTCGCAGACAATTCGGGCGCGCGCCGGGTGCAATGCATCAAGGTGCTGGGCGGCTCCAAGCGACGCACCGCAACCGTCGGCGACGTGATCATCGTCTCGGTCAAGGAGGCGATCCCGCGTGGCCGGGTCAAAAAGGGCGACGTCCATCGTGCGGTCATCGTCCGCACCGCCAAGGAGATCCGGCGCATCGACGGCAGCGCGATCCGGTTCGACCGGAACGCCGCGGTGCTGATCACCCAGGCGAACGAACCGATCGGCACCCGCATTTTTGGTCCCGTCACCCGTGAGTTACGGGCCCGCCGCTTTATGAAAATCGTGTCGCTGGCGCCGGAAGTGTTGTGATCCCTTCGTCGGAAGCGAGGCGATGATCAAGCTGAAAATCAAGAAGGGCGACAACGTGGTCGTCATCAGCGGACGCGACAAGGGCCGCACCGGCGAGGTGTTGCGCGTCTTCCCGACCGAAGGGCGGCTGATCGTGCAGGGGGTCCATGTCGCCAAACGCCACACCAAAGCGCGCATGGGCGAGCCCGGCGGCATCGTCGAAAAAGAACTGACGGTGCACGTATCCAACGTCTCTCACATCGATCCCGCCTCGGGCAAACCCACCCGGATCGGCTACAAAATTCTCGGCGATGGCCGCAAAGTCCGCGTTGCCCGCCGCTCGGGCGAGGTCATCGACAGGTGAAGAGATGAACAAGCCGCGATTGCAGGAGTATTACGAGACCACGGTGCGGCCGGCGCTGATGCAGGAGTTTGGCTACAACAGTCCGATGCAGGTGCCGCGGCTCGACAAGATCGTCGTCAACATGGGGGTCGGCGAGGGCGCCCAAGACGCCAAAAAGGTCGATACGGCGGCGGCCGAGCTTGCCGCGATCGCTGGCCAGCGCCCGGTTATCACCCGCGCCAAACGGTCGATTGCAACCTTCAAGCTGCGCGAGGGAATGCCGATCGGCTGCAAGGTCACATTGCGCCGGCAACGCATGTACGAGTTTCTCGACCGGCTGATCAATGTCGCCTTGCCGCGGGTCCGTGATTTTCGCGGCATTCCCGGCAAAAGCTTTGATGGACGCGGCAATTTCGCTCTCGGGCTCAAGGAGCAGCTCGTATTTCCCGAGATCGATTATGATCGTGTCGACGCGGTGCGCGGGATGAATGTCGTAATTACGACGACGGCCAACACCGATGCCGAAGCCAAAGCCCTTCTCAAAGGTTTCGAGATGCCGTTTGTCAATTGAATGGGATCGGATTCGATGGCCAAAAAGAGTGCGATTGAAAAGAATGCCCGGCGGACCAAGCTCGCCCGACAGAACGCGCCGCGTCGTTTGCGGCTCAAAGAGATCGCGCTCGACCGGACGGCACCTCCCGAGGAGCGGTTTGCAGCACAGCTCAAATTGGCGATGCTGCCGCGCAACGGCTCGCGGACGCGTATCCGCAACCGCTGTTCCTTGACCGGACGGCCGCGCGGCTTTTACCGCAAGTTTCGGCTGTCGCGCATCGCGTTGCGCGAGCTCGCATCATCGGGCCAGATCCCCGGCATGCTGAAATCGAGCTGGTAAGCGGGGCCGAGCAATGACGATGAGCGACCCTTTGGGAGACATGCTGACGCGGATTCGCAACGGCCAGCGGGCACGCCAGGCGGTGGTCGCATCGCCGGCATCCAAGATGCGCGCAAATGTGTTGGAAGTACTGAAGAGAGAAGGCTACATCCGCGGTTTTAGCCAAGACGGCCTGCGTCCGGGAGTGGCCGAACTCAAGATCGAGCTCAAATATGTCGACGGCGAGCCGGTGATCCGCGAGATCGCCCGTATATCGAAGCCGGGCCGGCGGGTCTACTCTCGCATCACCGATCTGCCGCGGAGCTATAATGGTCTTGGCATCACGATCTTGTCGACGCCGCGCGGCGTATTGTCCGACAACGAGGCGCGCGCGGCAAAGGTCGGCGGTGAAGTGCTGTGCCGCGTGTTCTGAGAAATGGGTTAGGGAAAAGAGATGTCGCGTATCGGCAAAAATCCGGTGCCGGTCCCGAGTGGGGTCGAGGTAACGCTGTCCGGGCGGACCCTGACGGCAAAGGGCGGGCTCGGCGCGCTCAGCCTCGTGGTCAGCAATGAAGTTACGGCGGTGATCGACGATGGGTCGGTCAAGATTGCGCCCGCCAACGACACCAAGCAAGCGCGCGCGATGTGGGGAACCACGCGGGCCTTGGTCAACAATATGGTCGTCGGGGTCTCAAAGGGGTTTTCGGTCGGGCTCGAGATCAACGGTGTGGGCTACCGCGCTGCGGTGCAAGGTAATGTCTTGAACCTGCAGCTCGGCTATTCACACGATATCGCGTTTGCGATCCCCCGCGACGTCAAGATCGCCTGCGAACGGCCAACCCAGATCACAGTCAGCGGTGCCGATCGCCAACGCGTCGGGCAGGTCGCGGCCGAGATCCGGGCGTACCGCCGGCCCGAACCCTACAAGGGCAAGGGGATCAAGTACGCGCATGAAACGGTGCGCCGCAAAGAAGGGAAAAAGAAGTAACCGCAATGGCGCAGCACGCAAAAGTTCTGTTCCAACGCCGGCGCCAGCGCGTGCGCCGGCACCTGTTCCGCGCTGCCAACGGCCGAGCGCGGCTCTCGGTATTTCGCTCGTCAAAGCACATCTATGCGCAAGTGATCGACGACGCGGCCGGACATACGCTTGCCGCCGCCTCGAGTCTCGATGCCGCGGTGAAGCCAACCCTGAAGACCGGGGCCGACATCGCCGCCGCTGGTGCGGTCGGTAAGCTGATCGCCGAGCGAGCCAAGGCGGCGGGGATCGAGCGGGTCGTCTTCGATCGCGGCGGCTATTTGTTTCATGGCCGGGTCAAGGCCTTGGCCGACGCCGCCCGCGAGGGCGGTCTCGATTTCTGAAAGGGCGAGAATGGCGCGCACACAACGCACGCAAGGAGAACGGCGCGGACGCGACGGCGACCGCCAGGGGCGCGATCGCGAGGAGAGCGAATTCGCCGAAAAGCTCGTCAACATCAATCGCGTCGCCAAGGTGGTCAAAGGCGGCAGGCGCTTTGGCTTTGCCGCCCTTGTCGTCGTCGGCGACCGCAAAGGCCGGGTCGGCTATGGTGCAGGCAAGGCGCGCGAGGTGCCCGAAGCCATCCGCAAGGCAACCGAGCAGGCGCGGCGCAGTATGATCCGGGTGCCGCTGCGGGAAGGACGCACGCTGCACCACGACATCACCAGCAGCTATGGCGCCGGGAAGGTCATCGTGCGCGCCGCCAAGGCCGGTACCGGGATTATCGCCGGCGGCCCGATGCGCGCAATCTTCGAGGCGCTCGGTATCCATGACGTGGTCGCCAAATCGGTCGGCAGCGCCAACCCGCACAATATGATCAAGGCGACCTTTGCCGCACTCGGCCACGCCACGAGCCCGCGCGCCGTTGCCGCCCGGCGCGGCAAAAAGGTCGGTGAGATCTTCGGCCGCCGCGATGCCGAAGCGTCGCGGGAGGCGGTGTAATGGAGCCCAAGAAGTCGGTGACAGTCGAACAGATCGGCAGTCCGATCGGGCGTCCTCGCGATCAGGAACAGACGCTCAAGGGCCTCGGGTTGAACAAGCGCCACCGCCGTCGCGTTCTTGAGGACACACCGGCCGTCCGCGGGATGATCCGCAAGGTGAAGCATCTTGTGGTCCTGATCGAGGAGGGTTAACGCCTAAAAGGATCGATGCTTATTACTTCGTCTTGCCGGGACTTGGTCCGGGCACCCACGAGAAGCCAGCAAGCTTCGGCCACGGCTCGTGCATGGCCGGGCCAGGCCCGGCCAAGACGATCGAGTAAATCTTTTGTGTGGGCCTGAGGATAGGCGGCTGTTGCGGGTCGCTCTGACGGTTTGGATTGGGGCCCCGCGCGCATCGAGTTTCGATGGGGGCGCTCGAGAAAGGACGATGCAGTGAAACTGAACGAGATCCGCGACAATCCGGGTGCCCATTACCGCGCCAAGCGCGTCGGCCGCGGGATCGGCTCGGGCAAGGGCAAGACCTCGGGGCGCGGCGGCAAGGGCCAAACGGCGCGCACCGGGGTGGCGCTCAACGGTTTTGAGGGCGGTCAGACCCCGCTGCACCGCCGTCTGCCCAAGCGCGGGTTCAGCAACCGCATATTCCAGCCTGATTACAGGGTAGTCAATCTCGGGCGGGTCCAGAAAGCCGTCGATGACGGTAAGCTGAAGGCCGACCAGGTGCTCGACGGTGCGGCACTTGTGGCCTCGGGGGTGCTGCGGCGTCAGGGCGACGGGGTGCGTCTTTTGGCCAAGGGTGAGTTGCGCAGCGCATTGACGATCGAGGTTGCCGGCGCCTCAAAAGCGGCGGTTGCCGCGGTCGAAGGCGCGGGCGGCAAGATTACGCTGCGCGGCGGGCGCATTCCAAAGCCGAAAAAGCAGAAGGAAGCTGACGACCCGGTGTGAGAAGGATCGCGCTGCCTCTCGGCGGCGGCCCGCAACTCGCTCGAATTGTCGGAGCAGGCTTCACCGGCCGGGTCAGAGATGAGGATGAACGAGGATGGCGTCAGCCGCGGAACAACTCGCTGCCAGCATAAATTTCTCGGCGTTCACCAAGGCGACCGAGCTCAAAAGCCGGATCTGGTTCACGCTCGGCGCCCTGGTGATCTATCGGCTCGGCACCTACATCCCGATCCCCGGCATCGACCCGGCGATCCTGCACGACATCTTTGCCCGCAACGCCGGCGGTATTTTGGGCATGTTCGACATGTTCTCGGGCGGGGCGCTCGGGCGCATGACGATCTTTGCCCTCAACATCATGCCGTACATTTCGGCATCGATTATCATCCAGCTGTTGACCGCGGTGTCGCCGACCCTCGAAGCCTTGAAAAAGGAGGGTGAGAGCGGGCGCAAAAAGCTGAACCAATACACGCGATACGGCACGGTGCTGTTGGCCGCGGTTCAGGCTTACGGCATCGCCGTCGGGATTGAGGGGATGCGCGCCGGGGCTGAAACGGCGGTCATCTCCCCAGGGTTAGGGTTTCGCATCGTCACCATGATCACCCTGACCGGGGGTACCGTTTTCTTGATGTGGCTCGGTGAGCAGATCACCGCCCGCGGTGTCGGCAACGGTATTTCGCTGATCATCTTTGCCGGGATTGTCGCGAACCTGCCGCACGCGCTGGCCTCGACCCTGGAGCTTGGGCGCACAGGCGCGATATCGAGCTTCTTCATTATCGCTTTTATCATCGTGTCGGTGGGGGTGGTCGCGTTCATCGTCTTCATGGAGCGCGCCCAACGCCGGATCCTGGTCCAATATCCAAAGCGCCAGGTCGGCAACAAGATGTTCGGCGGCGATGCTTCTCACCTGCCGCTCAAAATCAATACCTCGGGCGTGATTCCGCCGATTTTCGCCTCGTCGTTGCTGTTGCTGCCGGCAACGATCGCCAATTTCCAGACCAGCAGCCCTAGCTTGAGCTGGATCAACAACATTACCGCCTATCTGGCGCACGGCCGGCCGCTCTATATGGTGCTTTATGTCGCGCTGATCGTCTTCTTTTGCTTCTTTTACACAGCGATCGTGTTCAATCCGACCGAGACAGCTGACAATTTGCGTAAATATGGCGGCTTCGTGCCCGGCATCAGGCCCGGCAAAAACACCGCCGATTATCTCGACTATGTGCTCACCCGACTGACCGTCGTCGGCGCCGCCTATCTCGCGGCGGTGTGCATCCTGCCGGAGTTTCTGATCTCGCAATATTCGGTCCCATTCTATTTTGGCGGCACCAGCCTGTTGATTGTGGTCAGCGTGACGATGGATACGGTCGCGCAAATCCATTCGCATCTGTTGGCCCACCAATATGAAGGGCTGATCAAGAAGGCAAAGCTCAGGGGCCGACGCGGATGAACGTCATCCTCCTCGGCCCGCCGGGTTCGGGAAAGGGGACGCAGGCAAAACGGATCGAACAACGCTGCGGCAGCTGCCATCTCGCAACCGGCGACATGTTGCGGGCCGCGACCCTCTCCGGCAGCGAACTCGGTCGGCGCGTCAAGGGGATCATGGATTCGGGACAGCTGGTCCCCGACGACATCATCATCGAAATGATCGCGGCACGGATCGGCGAGCCCGATTGCCGCGACGGCTTTATTCTCGACGGCTTCCCGCGCACCGTCCCGCAGGCGGAAGCACTCGACGGGATGCTGGCAGAATGCCGGCTTGGTCTTGACCATGTCATTCTGATCGAGGTCGACGAGGCGGCGCTGATCGACCGGCTCAGCGGCCGCTTTACCTGCGCCCAGTGCGGGGCCAGCTATCACGAACGCTATAATCGCCCACATGTTGACGGCGTTTGCGACGTGTGCGGCAGTCATGAGTTCATTCATCGGCCCGATGACCGTCCCGAGGCTGTGGCCGCGCGCTTTGAAGTCTACCGCCGCCAGACCGAGCCGATTTTGCCCTACTACCGCAATCGCGGCATTCTCCGCGTCGTCGATGGAATGGCCGAGATCGACGATGTGACCCGCCAGATCGCGGGTATCCTTGTAGCGTAGAGCCCGCACGCTTAGGGAGCGGTGCAAACGTATAGCCTTTGTCGCTGATAACATCGAGGCGCTTTGTCGTCGCGGAGCCGGGGCTCGGCACGGAGCAGGCTGGGCCGGCGAGCTCCTTTAACGACAGCCGCTTATCCGTTTAATCCCGTCATTGGCGAGGCGATCGGCCGGCTGGCGAGCGAGGACATTCACGTCACTAGTCGGCGACGAGCGCGGGCGGTACCGCTTCGATACCGCCGCCGGCGCCGTGAATCTCAGGCGGGGCCGACCTGGCGCGGGCGACCTCATTCAACGGCACTCGCAAGGGTTGGGCGCGATTCTCGCCGAGTGGACCTGCCGGGAGTTCCCACATCGGCCCGGCGAACCGATCGAGCACACCCAGCCGCGTCAGCGTGATCAGGTAATCGATGCGGTCGAGTGCCGCGGCACAGCGGTAGAGCGCAGCGCGAAACATGACGTTTGGTAACCGGCAAACGTCAATCTCGCAACCTCAAAACCGTCTATAATTCGTCGCCATCAGAAGAAATGCTCGTCTGGCGAGAATAG
>DASXMC010000108.1:0-2530 GCA_036495885.1 Allostellaceae bacterium
CGAACTCGGCGATCTCTTGTTTCAGGTGGTCTTCCACGCGCGCATGGCCGAAGAGGCGGGCCTGTTCGATTTTTCGGATGTCGCAGGGGCGATCGCCCACAAAATGGTGCGCCGTCACCCGCATGTCTTCGGCGATTCGGAGATCAGCAGTGCTGCGGCCCAGAATGCCGCATGGGAGGAGCACAAAGCGAGCGAGCGCGCGGCCGAGGCTGCGGCGGCCGGGACCCGGGAAAGCGCGCTCGATGGCGTAGCACTCGCACTGCCAGCGCTGCTGCGGGCGGCCAAGATCCAGCGGCGGGCGGCGCGGATCGGCTTTGATTGGCCTGAAGCCCGCCCGGTCATCGCCAAGCTCGCCGAGGAAATCGCCGAACTCGAAGCCGAGCTTGAGGTCGAGCCCAGCGCCGATCGGTCCCGCCTCGAGGACGAGATGGGCGATATCCTGTTCGCCGCCGCCAACCTCGCGCGCAAGCTCGACATCGACCCGGAAGCGGTACTGCGCCAGGCTACCCGAAAATTCGAGCGCCGCTTTCGCCGCGTCGAAGCACTCGCCGCCGAGCGCGGGATCGGCCCCGATCTCGACGCGCTCGACACGCTGTGGGACGAGGTCAAGCGCAGCGAGCGTTGAGCGCGGTTACAGCGCCGCGACGATATCCTGGTTCAGAACTTAATCGGAACAGACGCGCTGATGGTGGCGCAGGCGGGCGATATCGGGCTCGGAGAGGCGGACCGACAGATGGGCCGCGTCGTTGTCGTCGCGCCGGCCGAGGACTTCGCCGTGGCGATAGACCCAGGCGAGCGTCTTGCCGTCGGAGAGTGCGATTTCGAGCCGCACCGGGCGCGTGCCGGCCTCGAGGCGACGATCGATCAATTCGAGCAGCCGGTCGCACCCCTCGCCGGTCGCTGCCGACACCGCCACACCGTGCGGATCGCGGGTCAGCTGATTTGCGAGATTTCCGCGCCGCACCGGGTCGATGAGGTCGATCTTGTTCATCGCCTCGATCGTACGTTCCTCGACCGTTTGATCGACACCGAGATCGGCGAGCACCGCCTGCACGTCGTGGGCCTGCGCCTCGCTCTCGGGATGGTGCGCGTCGTGGACATGGATGATCAGATCGGCCTCGGTCACCTCTTCGAGGGTCGCGCGAAAAGCAGCGACGAGGTGTGTGGGCAATTCCGAGATGAAGCCGACCGTATCGGACAGGATCACACTGCGGCCGGACGGCAGCTCGACCCGACGCATCGTCGGGTCCAGGGTCGCGAACAGCATGTCGTCGGCAATGACTGCCGATCGGGTCAGCCGGTTGAACAGCGTAGATTTGCCGGCATTGGTATAGCCGACCAGCGCCACCACCGGATAGGGGACGCGGCGGCGCGCTGCTCGGTGCAAGGAACGGGTGCGCTTGATGCCTTCGAGCTCGCGTTTGAGGCGGGCGATGCGTTCGCCGATCAGCCGCCGGTCGATCTCGAGCTGGCTCTCGCCGGGACCGCCGAGAAACCCAAAGCCGCCTCGCTGCCGTTCGAGGTGGGTCCACGACCGGACGAGCCGCGAACGTTGATAAGACAGCGCCGCCAACTCGACCTGCAAGCGGCCTTCGTGGGTGCGCGCCCTCTCGCCAAAAATCTCGAGAATGAGACCGGTGCGGTCGATAACCTTGGCGTGCCAATTCCTCTCGAGGTTGCGCTGCTGGACCGGCGACAGGGCGCCGTCGACCACAACCAGTCCGACCCCATCGTCCTTGACCTGCTCTCGAATACGCTCGACTGCACCAGTGCCGAACAGGGTGGCGGGGCGCGCTCGCGCAAGCCGCAAGATCTCGGCGCCCGCGATATCGAGCCGAATGGCCCGCGCCAACCCGACCGCTTCTTCCAGTCGTGCGTCGACCGGACGCAGCAGAGAACCGTCGACGCGCTCGGACGGTAATTTTGGTGCCGGATGCAATACCAGAGCGCGGCCGGTTGCCGCGCCGTTCAACGCGGCAGAGACGTTTTTGCTTGTTTCGTTAATCAGAGTTCTTCCTCGCCTTCCCTCCCCGGCTCGAACAGCTGGATCGGCTGTGCCGGCATCACCGTCGAAATCGCATGCTTGTAGACCAGTTGCGAATGCGCATCCCGCCGCAACAGCACACAAAAATTATCGAACCAAGTGATGATTCCCTGCAGCTTGACCCCATTCACCAGAAAAACCGTAACCGGGGTTTTGTTTTTTCTGACATGGTTCAGAAACACGTCCTGAACATTTTGTGACTTCTCCGCAGACATGGGTATCCCCCATCCTTCTTGGAGCAAAGCCGGAATGGCTCAGCCCTTTGGCAGCCCCGCCCTGCACCGCAGCTGCCAAAACCGGAGATGGTCTCGCGGAAGTGAATCACAAGCCCCGCACAAAGCGCAGCAGCGCTGCCGGATCGGCAAACGTGAAATGCGGAGTGAAGCGTAGCATCTCCTCGGCGCCAAGATCGTTGCCGAGCAGCACCGAAACGCATCCGGCGTTGCCGGCGCATTCGATATCGACGCCGGTATCGCCGACAAACCA
>DASXMC010000109.1:0-2717 GCA_036495885.1 Allostellaceae bacterium
AGCCAAGTGCTGACCGGCAGATTGCCACATCCATCAACTTACGCGACTAGCTACTGGTCTTCCGGCTTAGTTGTTCCCGTGCAGGCTGTGCACTCCTCAAACTTGGGCGGACGCGCTTTCTGATTTTTCGCCCTTCGCTACGCCGCCAGTCTTTGCCGGACGGCGCCCTTGATCGTCGCGGCGGCTTTTTCGGCGATCATGATTGTGGGGGCGTTGGTGTTGGTCGAGGTCACCGACGGCATTACCGAGGCGTCGATGACGCGCAAGCCCTCGAGGCCGTGCACCCGCAATTCGCTGTCGACGACACTCATCGGGTGCGAGCCCATCAGGCAGGTGCAGCTGGCGTGATAGCAGGTGCCGCCATAGCGCCGCGCGTAGTCGAGCAATTCGTCGTCGCTCTGGATTTGCGGTCCGGGCAGGCTCTCTTCGCGGACGAACCTTTGTAGCGCCGGGGCGGCGAACATCCGCCGCGCCAGCCGCAAGCCACCGATGATCGCGCGCCGGTCGGTTTCCTCCGACAGATACCGCGGGTTGATCGCCGGCGCGTCGCCCGGCCGGTTCGATCTGGCCTCGACATAGCCGCGCGACAAGGGTCGCATCTGCCAGGCGCCGGCGCTGAGCCCAGGCGTCTCCTCGAGCTCGCCGATCTGGCCATTCTTAAAGCTGCCCGGTGCAAACGTGCATTGTACATCGGGTGTGGCCGATTCCTCCAGCACCTTGGCCGAGGCGGCGACAATCGACGGGCTGTAGGTCAAGATACCCTTGCCGGTGAGGAGCCAGCGCGCGACCTCGCCGGCGAGCGGCAGGCCGCGCGAGCGCTCGTTGGCGGTCTGCGCGCCGACCACCGGGTAGGAGACGCGCGCAACATAATGGTCCTGCATGTTGCGGCCGACCCCACGCAGATCGTGCACGACTGCGACGCCGATCTTCGCCAGATGCTCGGGATCGCCGACCCCGGACAATTGCAGGATGTGCGGCGAGCCGATCGCCCCCGCCGACAGGATCACCTCACGCCCGGCATCGGCTCGTTCGACCGCGCCACTGGGACCGCCGCGCGAGAATTCGACGCCGGTAGCGCGCTTGCCGTCGAACACGATGCGGTGAACCAGCGCATGCGTGACGAGCTGCAGGTTGGGCCGCTTCAACGCCGGGCGCAAATACGTGCGCGCGGTCGAGGCGCGGCGACGACCGCCGCGGGTCTGCTGGCACCAGCCGATGCAGTCTTCGTGGCCGGGCGGCAGGTCGTTGACATCCTCGCGGTATTCGAGCCCGATTTCCCTGCCCGCCTCGATCACGCTGGCGCAGATCGCCGGCCGGTCGGTTTTCGAGGTGAAGAGCGGTCCGTCCTTGCCGCGGACGTCGCTCTCTTCGCCCTCCCAGCGTTCGGCCTTGCGGAAATAGGGCAGGCAATCGTCCCACGACCATCCGCGGTTGCCGAGCTGGGCCCAATGATCGTAATCCTCGGGTTGGCCGCGGATATAGATCATCCCGTTGATCGAAGAAGAGCCGCCGATGACCCGGCCGCGGGTATAGACAATGGCGCGGCCGTTGGTGCCGGGATCGGGCTCGGCGCGAAACTTCCAGGTCAGGGTATCGTGGTCGAGCATCTTGAAGAAGCCCGCCGGGACGTGAATGAGCGGGTTCCAGTCGCGCCCACCCGCCTCGATCACCAAGACTTTTGTGTGTGGGTCCTCGGTCAGCCGGTTGGCCAGCACGCAGCCCGCCGAGCCCGCCCCGATGATGATGTAATCCGCCTGCATATTTGGCACTCCTCCGCCCCGATGGTTCGACGCATAGCCGGACCGCTTATCCGCGCGCCCAGTCTAGCGCATCGTGGCCGCGCCGAAAGGGAGCATGAGCGGAGCACCCGGCAGAGCGAATAATTTGGGGTTCAGCTAGCGTTACCGAAATCGATGAAAAACCGAATTGTCAGGCGTCCTTACTGGATCTGATCAACAGCGCGCTTTACATTTCTCGAAGAAGCGCCCACGTCCGCCGCAGCAAAGCTCGTCAATGAGCGAGGAGATGATCAAGATGCCGGTTACCCTGCGATCGGTAACACTGGCGCTCGTGTGCGGGATGGCCGCCGCCTGGTTTGGCGCTACGGCCAAAGCGGGGGATTCTAATCCGCCGCCGCAACGCCAGCAGATCGAAGCAATCATCCACGAATATTTGCTGCAACACCCGGACGTGTTGATCGCGGCGCTGCGCCGCGCTGAAGACAAATTGCACAAGGATGACGACGCCAAAGCTTCGCAGGCTGTCGCCGATCACCACCGGGAGGTATTCAACGACCCGTCGACGCCAGTGGGCGGCAATCCGCGGGGCGACGCGACGATCGTCGAGTTCTTCGACTACCGCTGTCCTTACTGCAAGCAGGTCGAGCCGTCACTCGAAGCGATGCTGAGGCAGGATCCGAACCTTCGCCTCGTCTACAAGGAATTCCCGATCCTGGGGCCGGTCTCGGTGACTGCATCCCGTGCCGCGCTCGCCGCGCAGCGTCAGGGCAAGTACGACGCCTTTCATGACGCGATGATGGAGGCGCGCGGCAACATTACCGATGACACCGTCTACCGGATTGCGGGTTCGGTTGGGCTCAATGTCGACGAACTTAAGCACGACATGGCTTCACCCGAATTGGCGCAGCGAATAAGCGAAAATCTAAAGCTCGCTAAGGCGCTCGAGATCGGCGGCACCCCGGCATTCGTGATCGGCGA
>DASXMC010000110.1:0-2410 GCA_036495885.1 Allostellaceae bacterium
TAACCCAGATCCTGAATTTCGGGCTGACCGCGCAGATCGACGTGCGCACGGTCGGCTACGACCGGGCCAAGAATCTGCAGGTAGCACAGCAGCTTCGCCGGCGGATCGCGGCCATTCCCGGGATTGCCGACGCGCATCTCCAGCAGGAAGTCAACGGGCCAGAGCTGTTTGCGGACATCGACCGATCCCGTGCTGCGGAACTCGGGCTCAACGTCAACCAGATCGCCTCCAACCTCAATATCAGCCTCAGCTCGTCCGAGCAGGTCGCGCCCAATTTCTGGACCGATCCGAAATCGGGGATCCCCTATTTTCTCGCGGTTCAGACCCCGGAGTTTCGCGTCGACTCCTTAAATCAGCTGACCAACACCCCGGTCAGCGAAACCTTGTCCTCGCAGGGCCAGCAGGTGCCGGGACTGCTCGACAATGTTGCGACATTGTCGCGCGCGGTGATGCCGACCAACGCCAACCAAGAGAACGTCCAGCCGGTCTACGACGTCTATGCCAATGTGCAGGATCGCGACCTCGGCAGCGTCGCCGACGCGATCGCCCAGGTCGTGGGCTCTCTACGCGGCCGGCTCTCGCCCGGCAACTCGATCCAGGTATTGGGTCAGATTGAAAGCATGAACGGCGCCTTTCACGACATGGGCGTCGGGCTCCTGTTCGCGGCAGTGCTCGTCTATCTGCTGATGGTCGTGAACTATCAAAATTTCGCCGACCCGTTCGTCGTCATTCTGGCATTGCCGGCGACATTCTGCGGCATCGTAACGATGCTCTACATCACCGACACGACGTTGAGCGTGCCGTCGCTGATGGGCGCCATCATGGCGGTCGGCGTCGCCTCGGCCAATTCGATCCTGCTCGTCACCTTTGCCCGCGAACAGCAGCTCGCTGGAGCCTCGGCATTCGATGCGGCGATTTCGGCCGGCCACACCCGGATCCGGCCGGTGCTGATGACTGCGGCGGCGATGATCGTTGGCATGGTGCCGATGGCGATCGGCGGCCCGGGCGAGGAGCAGAACGCGACCTTGGCGCGCGCGATCATCGGCGGCCTCTTGTTCGCAACCCCGACTACCTTGCTCGTGGTTCCCTACCTCTTTGCAATGCTGCGCAAGGGCAATGACGGCAAACCGGCCCAAGGTGTCTTTTCGGAGGAGGTGTAATGTCCGACAGCGGTCCCCCGGCGCTGGACCGTGCCGCGCCGGATTTGACGCCGGCGTCTCATCGCGATGTCGCATCGCCGGAGATTGACCGCGGCCTGCACGGGTCGGGCCGCCGCTGGCTCGGCTTCGGCGCGTTGCTGGTCCTGGCGGGCGGGCTGGCGATCGGGGTGGAGCAGCATTATCGCCAGCATCTCGAAGTCGCCGCCGCTGCCCAGGAGCAGCGCGACTTCGTCCCGCGGGTTCGCGTCGCCGCAGTCCAGGCGAGTCCGCGCATTCACCGGGTAGTGTTGCCGGCGACGACTACCGCCTTTGAAGCGGCCAACATCTTTGCGCGGGCGAGCGGCTATGTCGTTCAGCGCAATGTCGATATCGGCTCGCGCGTCAAGGCGGGCGACCTGCTTGCGGTGATCAGCGCCCCGGAGCTCGACCACCAGATCGCCCAGGCGCAGGCGACCTTGGCGCAGAATGCGGCAACCCTGCGCCAGACCGAGGCGAACCGCGAGCTCGCCGCGCACAATTGGGCGCGCGACGACGTCCTGGTCAGGCAAGGTTGGACCACGCAGCAGCAGGGCGACACCGACCGGCTGAACCTCGCGGCGCAGACGCAGGCGATCGATGCGGGTGCCGCCACCGTCAAGGCGCAGCAGGCCCAGATCCAGGTGCTCCAGCAGCAAAAGGCCTATCAGCGGGTCGTCGCTCCGTTCGATGGCGTTATCACCCAGCGCAACATCGATGTCGGCAGCCTGGTCCAGGCCGATGCGACGAGCGGCACTTTTATGTTCGCGATCGCGCACAGCAACATCATGCGCATCCAGCTTTTCGTGCCGCAGGAGGCGGCGCAGGGTGTCGTCCCGGGGATCGCCGCTATTGTGCATGTTCCAGAGATCCCGAGCCATCCCTTCCCCGGCCGGGTCACCCGGATCGCGGACGCACTCGACCCGGCGACCCGAACTTTGCTGACCGAAATCGACGTGCCCAACCCCGGCGGCGAATTGAGCCCGGGCATGTACACCACCGTCGAACTCCAAGTCCCGCGCCAGACGCCGGCGCTGATCGTGCCGGACGCGTCGGTCGTGTTCGACGCGCGAGGACTCTACGTCTTCGTGATCGACAACGGCGTCGCGCGCCAGCGCAAGATCACCGAAACCCGCGACCTCGGGACCGAGGCCGAGGTCAGCACGGGGGTCAAAGCGGGCGAGCGCGTGGTCGTAAACCCGCCCGTCGATCTCGAAGACGGCAGTAAAGTCAAA
>DASXMC010000111.1:0-4958 GCA_036495885.1 Allostellaceae bacterium
CCGGCGGATGCACTGCCATGCCGAAACAACGGGCCAAAGCCAACGCCGCGAGGCGGTGTTCTTCGGCCTCGGGCATGACGGCGCGGTCGGCTGAGGTCGCTCGGATTTCGGCGAACACACATAACGCAATCGGATCGCGCAGACCCGCCGCAAAGCGGTCGAGGGACCCGGCGAGTGCATCGCGGGGAACCTGCGTAAGGATCATCGGCCGATGGCGGAGCTCATTATCGAAGCCTTAGTGGGATTGTTGTTGGCGCCAGACGAGATCATCAGCCCAAAATCGGGCGCTTTGGCGTGCGGTTACAGTACCGTCGCTTTCGACGCGATCATATCCAGGCATCGGCGATCGCGAATTGCGTCAGCGAGACCAGGCGTGCTCCGGCCATGTCGACTGCGAGGCCAGTGACGCCGCGCAGAAAGCCAGTTTTCAAACTACTGCGCTGCTTTCTGCCACACGAACTCGTAGCTGCAGGAATTGCTGGTTTGACGGATTCGGGCGGTGCCGGTACCGTCGATCTGGCCGCTGACACTTAAATTGAGCGGCTGGGAGCCGGCGTTGCTGCTGTTCGGCGGTGCGACCAGGCCCATCGCCAGCTCGCCTTGCGCCCCGACGGTACCTCTGAGCTTGTAGCCCGTAGCGGTGGTATACCGTGCCCGACCGTTCTCGATGTGGAGCGGCCCTGGCCGCCGGTTTGGACAGGGACCGCTCCGCCCGTTCCGGTCAACGTATGTTGCATTTACGTTTGTCGAAGAGACAACCCGATAGACGCCGTCAAACGCCGCTCCCCCCGTCGGAGGCGGTGTTTGCGCATTCGCGGCGGTGAGCACACCGAAAAATCCCAAGGCCCACAGCAATCTGACGGTTTTGTACATTTGCTTAGCCCTCCCTTCCGATATCTGCGTCTTTGTTCGTTGGGGTTCGATCTTGTAGCGTAACAAGAATAAAGGATAGGGTTTGCTGCGTTCAGGGCAACCGGCTTGTCGCCATCGCCCCGGTGAGCTAAGCGGTCGGACCGACACTTCGCCACGCGATCGTCGGGATGGCGGGGACGTAGATGAGCAAAGCTCTAGGCTAGGACACCCCGGGAACGGCACAGAATTGCGTAGTTTAGTGGCGGCTGGGCAGCCGGCGCACGGGGCTAACGCCCAGACGCCGGGGTGAGAATGAAAGTGTATTGGAGGAAACCATGGAGCTCGATTTCACCGGCAAGGTGGCGCTGATCACTGGCGCCGGCAACGGCATCGGCCGCGCAACCGCGGTCGCTTTCGCGCGCAGCGGCGCCAAGACCATGATTGTCGACCGCGACACCGCGGGCGGCGAGGCGACGGCCGGGATCATCCGCCAGGAGGGCGGCGACGCCCGCTTTGTCGCTGCCGATGTGACCAAATCGGCCGATGTCCAGAACTACGTCAAGGCGGCGCTTGACGCCTACGGGGCGATCGACTGCTTTTTCAACAACGCCGGCGTCGAGGGCAAATGGGCCCACACCGCCGAATATGACGAGGACATGTTCGACGTGGTGATCGGCGTCAATGTCAAAGGCGTGTTTCTGGGGCTGCGCCATGTGCTGCCGGTCATGCTTCGCCAGCAACGGGGTGCGGTCGTCAACACCGCTTCCGTGGCCGGGCTGGTGGCGACGCCGGGGATGCCGGCCTACGTCGCCTCCAAGCATGCGGTGATCGGACTGACCAAAACCGCGGCCGGCGAGGTTGCCCGCCAAGGTGTGCGCGTCAACGCGGTTTGCCCCGGTCCGGTCGACACCCGCATGATGCATTCGCTCGAAGCCCAGCTCAACCCCGCCAACCCGGCGAGCGTGAGCCGGCGCTACCAATCGGCGATCCCATTGGGCCGCTATGTGACCGCCGACGAGATCGCTAACACCGTTTTGTTCCTGTGCTCGGATCTTGCTGCGGCGATCACCGGCGCGCAATACGTCGTCGATGGCGGGCGCACCGCGACCGGCGGCGCCGTCACCCAGGCGCTGCAAAGTTAACCAATTGCACGGCGCTGCGCTGGCGGCTCGCGCACGGGTGCGCTATCTTTGCGCTGCGGCGGCGCAGCCGGCCGCGACCGGGGAGTATGAGTGAATTGCGCACGCTCGCAATCGACATCGGTGGCAGCGGCATCAAGGCCGTACTGCTCGATGAAACTGGGCAGATCGTCAGCGACCGACAGCGGGTGCCTACCCCGGCGAAGCCGATTGCGCGGGACGCGTTATTAACGGCGATCGACGAGGCCATCGCACCTCTCGGCGATTTCGATCGCGTATCAATCGGCTTCCCCGGCTACGTGCGCGACGGGCGCGTGCTGACTGCGCCCAATCTCGGCAACGAGACCTTGAGTGGCTTCGACCTGCAGCAGGTGCTGAGCGATCATTGGAAAAAGCCGGTGCGAGTCCTCAACGACGCCGACGTACAAGGGTTTGGCGCGGTATCGGGCCGCGGGATCGAGATGATGCTGACTTTAGGTACCGGCGCCGGCACCGCGATTTTTCGCGACGGCGAAGTCATGCCGCATCTCGAGCTTGCCCACCATCCAGTCAGCGGCAATAAAACCTATGATGAATACATCGGCAACGAGGCCCGCCGAAAAAAAGGCAAGAAGGCGTGGAACAAGCGCGTCGCCAAAGTAATCGACATACTGCGCGTCGTTGTCCGCTTCGACCATCTCTATATCGGCGGCGGCAATGCCAAGGATCTGAATTTCGCTCTGCCGCACGACGTGTCGGTCGTACCCAACACCGACGGGCTGACGGGCGGCATCGAATTGTGGCGCGCGGTACCGCCGCATATAGCCGCCGGCACCGGTGCCGGCGGCGAGCCGAGCGGCCCCCTAAAGGCCGAGATTGATCCGCCTGGCGAAAGCGGTCCCGAGGACACCCCTGCCTAGTGCCCGGACCCGGGCAAGCGAGCGACCCAATCGTCTAGTCCGGCCCACCGGTCCACGCTACGCGCGGAGCAAGGACAGGCTCTTGGGCCCTGGGGCTTCAGCCGTGGTCTAGATCCATCCGTAAGCAGCGGCAGATGGTACGGCCGCACGAAAATGACCTAAAATTGACCTAAAATCGACGCGTCGCAGTGCATCTGGGCACCCCGGTTTTCAAAAGCACGTGGAATGAGGCATTCGATGCGGCGCCACGCCGTGCTCCTCTCGGCTCTGATCCTGGCGGGTTGCGCTACCGCACCGGCGTCGGCGCCGCCGAAGGTTGGCCCGACCGGGATGAGCCCGACGACCGGTCACATCCCGCCTTTCGCTCGTGATCCCTACGAACCCTTCTCGCGGGAGGCGGCGGTGCAGATAGCACTGGGTGAATGGCGCGCCTTCCGTCAGCCGGTGAGCTATCCGAACGTCGAGCCGCCGGAGGATGAGGAGCGCGAGGAGGGCCTGTGGCAACGGGTCGGCTTCTATTGGTGGCTCGGTCTCGACCCGAGCTTTCCCGAGAGCCGGTGGACTGGCATTCATGACCAATATGGCCAGGTGTTTCCGGCCGGCCGCGACGGGTTTTACGCGTGGTCGGCCGCGTTTATCTGCTATGTGATGCGGCTGGCCGGCGCCGGCAACGCGTTTCCCTATTCGGAAAGCCATTCCGACTACATCAATGCAGCGGCCGCGCACTTGCCGGGAGTGGCGCTCGAGGCCGAGCGCGTCGAGGTTTATGCGCCGCAGCGGGGCGATCTGATCTGCCTGTGGCGCGGCAGCCGTCCCATCAGTTTCGTCCAACTACCAATCGGCCATTTCCCCGGTCACTGCGACATCGTCGTCGGCAGCAGGCCGGGTCAGCTCGAAGTGCTCGGCGGCAATGTCGATAATGCGGTCGCAATGAAATACGTACCCGTCACCGCCGACGGGCATCTCGCCGGTCCGGACGGCGTCGTGCTCGACCCCGACTACCACTGGTTCGTTGTTCTGAAAGTTCTGTACCAGCGCGATGGTACCGCCCCGCCGAGCAACGCGATTTCCGCTTTGCCTGTGCCCGCTGTGGCCATGCCTCCTGACCGGCTCGCCTACAACCCGGCGACGGCGACTTCGCGCCCGCGGCCGGCGCTGATCATCGCCTGCGCCAGTCCGGGCTCGCGGTCGAGCGCCAATCGGTAGAGCGCTCCGACCGCAGCAACGATCTCGCCATCGCGGCCGAGCAGCGCGTCGCCTAATTCGACCATGCGCAGGTTGGGCCAAGCTCGTGGTCGCTGCCGGATCACCTGACCGACGATGTCGTGCGCCGCTCGCGCGGGATCATGCTGGGCCAACAGCAGGATCGACGAGGCGGTCGAACGCGACAGCCCGGCATGACAATGCACCAGCAGATGGGTGTCGGGCGCCTCAAAGCGGGTGGTGGGTGGCGTTCGACCGAGATCGCGCCCAAAGGCAAGCAACAGCTCGACATCCCAGCGCTCGGGCGCTATCCATCCCGGCATCGCTTCGATCACGTCATGGAAATGCAACCTGAGACGCCGATCGAGATCGAAATGGCGAATCGAGTCCGGCTCGGGAAAGCCGGGATCGAGGATCGAGAGCACATGTGTGACCTGGCGAGCCTCGCAATGGCCGGCCAGTTCCTCGAGCCCGCAGATCGTCAATTTGATAGACGTTGATAGAGCGGTGATCACTCGTCCTCCTTCGCACCTCTTACATAGTTAGAAGGCTGCCACAAGCTTGTGGCAGATTTGTGCCCGTCCCACTAACCGTCGAGGCGGCGACCCGCCAACCTCGGCAAATACCGACCAAGGAGGCGAGACCGCTCGGCGCTCACGAGGGACGGCGGTCGGCGTGCTCGGCCAACCGAGCCTCGATCGCGTCCCAGATAATGGGCGCGATCTCGACGCCGTCGAGCCGCGCGATTTCCTGAATTCCGGTCGGCGAGGTGACGTTGATCTCGGTCATGTAATCGCCGATTACGTCGATGCCGACAAAAACCAGCCCCTGCGCGCGCAAGGTCGGTCCGATCGCAGCGCAGATT
>DASXMC010000112.1:0-3090 GCA_036495885.1 Allostellaceae bacterium
CGACATCGCGGCCAGCGATCGCTGAATTCGGCGCTCGATGCGCTTCTCGCTCGTCTGGCCGGTCCCGCAAGGAGACCTTCGACCTAGAAGTAGTGTAGAGCTCAGCTTGAGGCGAGCGTGATTAAATGGGGCCGATTTGAAGCTGGCCGAATGGCCTCGTTCCATCCGACTGGGTCGTTCTCTGGCGTCTCGCCGTCATCAAAGTCGGTTAACGAACACTCCGATGATGCGCCGCGGAGAGGTTCGCCAGATTAGCGGTATGCAGCCTCAAGATTTACGACAAAAATCTTGCGTCCATGAATTCAAGGGCTTATACGCGTCATAACTTATGGTCGAAACTCACCCCGAAAAACGCCTTATCGGCTATGCCCGCGTCAGCACCTACGGGCAGACCCTCGACAGCCAGCTTGAGCAGTTGCGGGCGGCGGGATGCAGCAGCCGGAACATCTACCGCGAGAAGGTGACGGGCGCGCGGGCCGACCGGCGCGAGCTAAACCGATGCTCGCCAAGCTGGCCCCGGGCGACGTGGTGACGGTGGCGCGGATTGACCGGCTGGCGCGCAGCACCCGATCTATTCGGCATCGTCAAACGCATCGTGGACACCAAGGCGCAGTTTCGATCCTTGGCGGAACCGTGGGCCGACACCGGCACCAGCACCGGGCGCTTGATGCTCGCGGTATTGGGCGGGCTGGCCGACGTCGAACGCGATCTTATCCGCACCCGCACCGCCGAAGGCAGGAGCCGCGCCAAGGCCCGTGGACAGCCTATGGGCCGTCCCCCTTCCCTGACACCGGCACAGCAGACAGAGGCCACCAGACGGCGCGCGCAGGGCGCGACGTTGCAGGAATTGGCCGACAGCTACGACCGCAGCATTTCCACCATGCGCCGCAACACCCGCGCTGCATGACAAGTTGCGAAAGCTGAGCGAAAATCGCGCGCTTCTCGCGGTACTTTTTGACGGCTTAGATTGACGGCTCAGAAATTATGGAAACCTCGCAACCGCCGCAGGTTTCGGTGTCCGGCTCCATCGTCATTCAAGGACATCTAACCGCGCCAAGCACCCCAACTGTCCAGAACGCATCGCTACTGTCACCGTCATCGCGGTGGAAATTTTGGCAACGATGGAAAGACCCTCACAAGGTTACAGCCGTAAGCGCCCGGTCTCGGCCGTGATCAGGCGGTGGTTTGTGGGGTCGATGACCGGTAGACCCAGGGCATCAGTTCGGAGATGCGGCTGATCGGGTGGCCTGCGGCGATCCTGGCGAGCGTGTCGGTAAGGTAGGCTTGCGGATTGACGCCATTCAATTTTGCGGTTTGCAGGATCGAGTACATCGCGGCGGCGCGCTGGCCGCCGGCGTGGCTGCCGGCGAAGAGCCAGTTGCGTCTTCCTAAGGCGATGCAGCGAATTGAATTTTCGGCGATGTTGTTGTCGGCTTCGAGGCGGGCGTCGGTGGCAAAGCGGGTCAGGGCGGTGCGGCGCTTGATGATGTAGCGCAGGGCCTCGGCGAGTTCCGATCTGGCCGAGAGCTTTCGCTCGGCAGCCTGGGCCCAGGCGAAGAACGCATCAAGCAAGGGGATGGTAGCGGCGCGATGTACCAGTCTCTCGTCTGGCGGGGCGAAGCGAGCCTTGTCCTCGATGGCATAGAATTGTGCGATCCGATCGAGAGCCGCCTTGGCGACGGTCGATTTCGTCGTTTGCCACACGTCGAAGATGCCCCTGCGGCAATGGCTCCAGCAGGCGACCTCGGTGATCGCCGGCATCGCCGGCAGCCCCGGGCTGACCTTGCGCGGCTCGTACAGCGCTGCGAATCCGCTATAGGCATCGGCCTGCAGAAACCCGGTGAAGTGCGCGAGGTGGGCCGCCGGGTGCTCGCCGCCGCGGTCGGGGCTGTAGAAGTAGACCGCCGCCGGCGGCGCGGGGCCGCAGAACGGCCGGTCGTCACGGACATAGACCCATAATCGCCCGGTCCGGGTTCGGCCGAGGCCGGGCTCCAGCACCGGGACCGGCGTGTCGTCGCCGTGGATCTTCTCGGCGGCAAACACGTGGCTGCGGATCCCCTCGACGATCGGCTGCATCAGCCAGACCGCCTGGCCCACCCAGTCGCTCAATGTCGAGCGATCGAGGTCGACCCCCTCGCGGGCGTAGATCTCGCTCTGACGGTATAGCGGAAGGTGATCGGTATATTTCGACACCAAGAGATGCGCCAGCATGCCCGGGGCGGCGCGCCCGCGCGGCGTCGGCAGAGCCGGTGCCGCCGCTTGGGTGATTGCATCGCAGTGCCGGCAGGCATATTTCGGCCGGACGTGCCGGATCACCCGGAACCGGCCGGGGACATAGTCGAGCACCTCGGTGACGTCTTCGCCGAGCCGAGCCATGTCGCCGCCGCAGGCGGGACAGATGCAGGCGCCATCGTGCGCCGGTTGGTGCACGACCTCCTGACGGGGCAGGTGGTCCGGCAGCGGCTTACGCTTTGGCTGCACCCCCTCGCGCAGCGGCAGCGGCCGGTCTTCGGCGGCAGCTTTGCTGATCTCTTCAGCGTCGCCGGCTTCCAACTCCTCGAGGCGCAGCTCCAGCTGTTCGATCTGCCGGGTCAGCCGCTCCGAGGAGCGGCCGAACTGCATCCGCCGCAGCTTGGCGATCTGGAACTTCAGCTTCTCAATTTCTAACGTGCGCAGTTGGACGGCGAGCTTTGCCGCCCGCAATTCCGCGGTCGCCGCCGCCAATTCGCTCTGGCAGGCCAGGGCAAAAGCGCGCAGCGCGTTGGGATCGGAGGGCAGATCGGCCGAGGCCAGCGACATACCCCGCCTCTATCGGATGCCGCCGGCAGACACTAGAACAAACAGAGAATCCCTGATCTGTCAAACCAACATGGGTCGCGGCGGCGCCGGTGGTGCTATCGTTCGCCGCCAATCCATCGCCTCGACCAGCAGCGCCAACTGCGCCGGCGTCAATGTCAATGTACCGTCGACGATCGGCGGCCAGACGAATTTGTCGCGTTCAAGCCGCTTGGCGAACAGGCACAGGCCGCTGCCGTCCCAGTACAGGCCTTTCAGATAATGACCGCGCTTGCTGCGAAAGATAAAAACATG